>JAPOQB010000610.1 GCA_026710965.1 Deltaproteobacteria bacterium
CAAGGTCACGCCCCACACGCTCAGGCACAGCATCGCCTGTCACCTGTTGCACTCAAAGGTCGAAATCAACACCGTGCGCGCCTGGCTCGGCCCAGGCCACATCGACACCACCAACGTCTACGCCGAGATCAACGTCAACATGAAGGCGCGGGCCATCGCCCTGTGCGACCTGGTCGAACCGGGTCCGAGCCAGCCGTGGCGCGAGAATAAGGGCCTGATAGCCTTCCTGCGGTCGTTGTAGAATCCAAAAACTATGTTGCGGTGTGCGGGGTCATCTTCACGGAAAACAGCAGGTTCCACGCCCACCGCAACATAGTCCTGTACGCAACATTAGGGGGCAGGAACGCGGGCGGCGCCCAGCGTGTGCGGTTGTCGGTGTCGCGCCAGGGGATGCCGCGGAGATCGACGGGGTCGAGAAGCAGCGCCCGGACGTCGATGTACTGGCGGTTCGTGTCCGCGGCCACCTGCTGCGCGATCTGACTCTTGGCCGCGCCTGGCGGCCCGAAAACGATGGTCGGCTGGCGGGCCTCGACCAGGAGCGCGAGGACCTTGGCCAACTCGCTCGGGCGCAACGTGTAGTCAGCGGAAATGTTGTCGGGAAGGGGCATGGGCGTCCTCCGTGGCGGAAAAATGGCGCCGACGGACGCCCTCCTAGACCGCCCGTCCGCGCCCCGCCGGAGGGAGCCCCTCGACCTTTTCATGCGTTGGAACGCACGGCACGGATCGCCGGGGGGTTGCGCGGCAAAGCATGGGCCATGCTCCTTCGGCGCCTCGATTGCCCGCTCCTCGCTCAATCGGATAGGCTGTGGATCTTCTGGAGAATCTGCGGGCGGGACCAACGATTGTGCGGGATGCCGGGCGGCCTCTGACGCGCCGACGCTACGGCCCGGGCATAGGAGAAAGAGGAGGAAAAATGGCTACGGACCTGAAAGTCAGCGTGAAGAGACAGATCGACCAGTTGAGGAAGGAACTGGCCGTGGGGCCACAGGGCAAATTGCCACGTTGCGGGACGAGATCAAGAGGCACGAGTTGCTCTATGACATGCTCGACGGACGAAAGACCGGCAAGAGGTCCCGACAGGGCCGTTCCGGGGCTGGAGCGTTGAAGCGGGGGCCAAGCGGTGCGATGATCGATTGGACGGCGGTCTTCGCGACTCTGCCCGACCAGTTCACGCTGGATTCCCTGCTCGCCCACAAGACGGCGGGCGAGAAAACCCGAGGCTACCTCAGGCAGGTAGTCTTGCGGTGGTCGAAGGAAGGCCGGATCAGGCGCACCGGCCGGGGCATGTACGAGAAGACCTGATTCCGAAGAAGCCGGACGGGCCCGACGGAGCCGCGTTGATAGACTTCTCGGAGGCGTCGATACCCATGGCCCCCGCTGCCAACGCTGTTCACGGCGGCAGAGAGGTGGAACGAAAGCTGATCCTCGGAGGGATTTTCAATCCCTGCAACCTCAATCTCGCCCGCCGGCCTCTTGTACAACGGGCCGGAGGGGATTCGCTCACCATCACCAAGTGGTTCTGGCTTTCCTGGAGTTATCGCATTCAGCCCGTCGGGCGTACTACCGAAGCACCCGTTCCTGGCTCCGGGCAGCAGTCTGCGACCGATGGAACTGCGTCCCGACCCGCCCATTCCCACCGGTGTGCGCATCGGCAGTTGTCCGAACCAAGGCGGTGGCCCATCGTCATGGCAGGGTAACACGTAACACGGGCGCCTCCCATCTCTTGGAGTGTTGATATCATACACAAAAAAGTTATTTGACAACAGCAACCAAATAATTTAAAGTAAGACATCTCCACTTTGTATTGAGATGAAAGGAGGCATTCATGGATCGATCGGCACTGGTTGGCGTTGCCGAGATAGCAGACCTTTTCGGGGTGTCTAGACAGGTTGCCTCAAACTGGCGCGAGCGACACGCAGACTTCCCAGCGCCCGCAGCCTCTCTGAAGAGCGGCCCGGTGTGGGAGCTGCCGGACATACTCGCTTGGGCGGACGAGCGCGAGATGCATGTGAAGGCTGCTAAGGCAGAAGCGTTGGGGTCTGGCGCCAGCACGGAGGCCAAATGTGTCGTCGTTTCGGTGGTCAACATGAAGGGAGGAGTCGGCAAATCAACTCTGACGGCGAACATCGGCTGGTACTGTGCGTATCATGGAAACCTGCGAGTCTTGATGGTCGATCTCGACCCCCAATTCAACCTAAGTCAGTATGTCCTGGGAAATGCCCGCTACGAGAAGCATCTGAAGCAGGGTATGCCGACGATTGTCGAAATCCTCGAGCAGCACACGCCGGGGAGCACAACTGAGGAAAACGTGGGGACGGAAGCGATCACCGTCGCCCAGGAATGGAACGATGGGAGCCTGATTCACGTCATCCCGTCGAAACTAGAGCTGGCTTGGACTTTGAAGAACCCGCATCAAAAGGAGCACCTAGTCCGCGACTACATCCAGGACATCAAGGACAGCTACGACCTGGTTCTGATTGACTGTCCACCAACGGAGTCAATGCTGACGGCGGCAGCCTACATGAGTAGCGACTACTTGGTCGTGCCCGTGCGACCTGAGTATCTTTCCACCATCGGTCTACCGCTGCTCGTGCGTTCACTCGCCGACTATAAGAAAGCGTACAAGAACGAACCGCATCCGAAGCTGGCAGGAATCATCTTCAACGACGCCGACAGTTCCAAACCCGAACACGAGCGATCACGCAAGACCGTAGGGAAGGTCGCCAAGAAGCAGGGATGGGACATCTTCAAGGGGCAGTTGAGCCACTCTGACTCATACCCGGCGGGGGCTCGCGCGGGCAAACCCATCTTCCTGACGGACTACGCTCGTGAACGCAAGAAGGACGAGTTGAAGGTCGTCGCTCGGGAGTTCATGGAGCGAGTCGGACTGTCGGACGGAGGTTAGCCGTGGCAAGGAGGAAGCGCCCCCCCTTGGTGGCCGAGATCGGTCGTTTGTTGATCGAGTATCCAGAAAAGGACTGGAGAGAACTGGCTGGTTACTTGAAAGACCGAGCTTTGGTCGAGAACATTGCGACGGCAATAGACGACGCGATAGCGCTGACCGCGAAATTACCGCAGAAGGTGAAGAAAGAGCGCCCCAAGCCTAGCATGAGCGAGCTAGCGAGAGTCGCGCAGGAGGACAAAGAAAAGGCCGAGACCCTGACTGCGTTAAAGTCACGGCTCGCCGACAAGGACAAAACCGTGACGCTCGCTTACATCCGAGAGTTTGCCAGTTCGCTCGGCATGAAGGAAGAACTCGCAAATCGCCGGGAGCAGGCGGTAAACCAGATCATCCAATATCTGGCCACCAAGACAACCGAAGAGATTGAAGCGGCTTTGAATACGATGTTGCCGGTGCAGCAGTCTTCGGGTCAAGAGTTTGATCGTTGGGTCCATCTGATTCTTGGAGGCGATGCGAGCACAAGGAGAAAGAAAGACCCGGGTGTATACGATTAATGGAGGTCAACCTGGACTGTCCATTTCCCTGGACACTGTCGGTTGTCGATTCGCAAGCGGGAGAAACCTTAGTGGAAACGTCTATCCTGTGGAAACGCACCCTTGGCCAAAGTAACCAAGATCCCCACGTTGAAAGGCTCGTGGTCTCGTTGCGCGACGCCCGAAAACAGGCGAAGCATCTGACAACCCGCGTTGCATCTGCCCTCCCAGGCCTCACCATCCACGATATCTCTCACTTGGATGCGCTCTGGGACGTGGCAGACATCATCGCTGGCGATGACTTCCCACTAAACCCGCTCGAGGCCTACGTATTCGGATGCGCTGTCCTTTTGCACGACGCTGGTCTTTGCTTTGAGGCTTTCTCTGGAGGCCAAGCCGCGATAAGGGAGACCGTCCGATGGCGGGACGCTCGACGACGACTGGCGTCATCAGGACTCGTGGAAGACGTGGACCGCGAGGCAGACTTCGAAGCACTTCGGGGCTTGCATGCGAACCAGGCTGAGCGATTGGCGGTGTCAGCCTGGGAGGACGGACACGGCTCCACCGTCTATATGATCAATGATACGGAACTACGCGAGCACTACGGTCCTCTCATTGGTCAGATCGCCGCATCTCACCATTGGGACATTGAAGACGTTACTAAGCAATTCGCAGAGCCTCGACCACCTGCGCCATTCCTCGCGCCCGATTGGTCGGTCGACGCCCTGAAAGTCGCCTGTCTCCTCAGGGTTGCTGATGCCGGGCACATAGACGGCCTTCGCGCGCCCACGTTCCTTCTCAAGATTCTTCAGATGAATTGTTTGTCCCGCGACCACTGGGTGGCCCAAAACCACCTCGGCCGGTTAATGGTAAGCCCACAAGATCCAACGTTGTTGCTTGTGTCGTCAATGAGTCCATTCACCCAAGCTGAAGCACGGGCTTGGTGGGTAGCCTTCGACGCCATCGTCCTGCTGGACAAGGAGATAAAAGATTGCAACGACCTTCTCACCAGTGCCGCCGGCTTCCGCCGCCCCCGTTTCGCAAGGACTCGCGTCGCAGGTGCGGGTAGGGCAAGTGAAACAGCCAAGCATGTCCAAACTGTCGGATGGGAGCCGACTGACTCCGATATTCATGTCTCCGATGTTGCTGCACTCGTGTCGAGTCTCGGCGGAGAGAACCTGTACGGCAAGGACGTTGATCGCCTTGAGATAGCGCTCCGGGAGCTAATACAGAATGCCTCTGACGCGATTATCGCCAGGCGAGCTATCGACAAGTCTTACGATCGCGGGCAAGTCACAGTACGGTTAATTCAGGAAACCAACGCTCCTCAAATCCTGCAGATCGACGACGACGGAGCCGGAATGTCTCAGACCACGATGGTCAAAGACATGCTCGATTTCGGAAAGAGTTTCTGGGCAAGCGAACGCGCCGCTCAGGAGTTTCCCGGTCTACATTCCTCCGGTTACTCCTCTATCGGGCGATTCGGTATTGGCTTTTTTTCCGTCTTCATGGCGGCAAGTAAGGTCAACGTTTTCTCTCGTCGCCATGACGCCGGCATCATGGAGGTACGGTGCTTGTCGTTCAACAACGGAGTGTCGCTTCGCCCTATCCTTAGCAACCGGCGGCCAAACGATATGCACATGGACACAACTACCCGGATCGAGATCGAGTTGAAGCCGGGCGTTCTCAACGACCCCAATCAAGTGCCGATACGAACCAATCAACCTCGTCAACGCCAGCTATTGGTGTCGCTCCGCGACTACGCTGCCGCGTTAGTAAGCGGCCTCGACGTACCGGTGACAGTGGAGTTTGCTGCCACTTCCTCTCAAGTCCACGGTGGATTCCCCCCGCGACAGGAGAATCGGGAGCAGTGGCTGCGCACTGTCTCGTACATCACCGCCGGCGTTAATCAAGGATCGCTCCCTCTAGTGAGCGCCGCGGCTCCCAGACTTCGAGAGATACGTGACGAAGATGGATGCTACGGCTTGGCCGCCATCGCCGTGTCCCAACCACCGCTGGGTAGCTTCTTGTCCATGATGAGCGTTGGCGGTATAGGGACACCGCACCACCCGCAGCAAAACGAGTCTTTTGTCGGGCTCATTGACCACCTGCCGGCCAACGCCCAACGAGCCCCCGGAGAAATAGCGGCGCCAAAGCACACACTCGAGAAGTGGCTTTCGGAACAGGTCGAGTTGCTCAGCGGCCAGAAAATTTCCGACCTCGACCGGCTCTATGCAAGTTACTCGCTTTGCCAGTTCGACTACGACCCTAGAGAAGTCCTGAGAGCCATTCTGGTGCGTGTTGGAACCCAACACCAATGGTTGTCGCTCTCAGAGCTGTCAAACATACTGCGAAGCGGTGCCAGATTGGTGTTTCCTACCGTAGTCTTGTCTGAGAGGATACTGGACCCCCATGTCCGAGACCTTCCAACCGCGAACAATATGTTTGCTTGCATCGCCGTCCGAACGGGCACATTCAATGACGCGGAGCTGATCGACGGTGTACCAAGGCTTCCGAAGTCTCTCATCGGCGTGGTACACGGAACATTAGTAAATGACGGTCATAACCCAACTTGGCATATACACCGAGGAACCTACCGTAGCTTATTTGAGGTTGGAGACTTCCTGGAGGTGACTGTGTAGGTTCATCTCCAGGCGTTCATCGAAGAATTCCTAACGCGTCCAGGCGCTCCCGGGTGAAGTCGTCGATGACGCAGAGCACACGGCAACCCGGGCATCACTCAAAGGGTCGGACGAAGTCCATCGACCAGCGCTGGTTGGGCCCTTGTGTGATGGTCAACGGTCCCTGGGGCCGGCTTCCGGATCACGCTGGACGGCGGGCCCTTGAACATGGTCTCCAGCGCGCAAATATACGCCATGTCGCGCAAACGCCTGATTCTCCGGCCACCATGGAAGTAGAGGGAAGATGCAAAGGGTGATCCATCACAGTACGACCGAAGGCTTGCCGCCCGCGCCCCCAGGCGCGGTGTTGACTGAACCGCGCCGGGTTTACCGGAGACGGATTGGTGTGAGTCAGTCAGGCCACCAGGGTCGACTCTTTGGCACTGTGTGATTCTAAAATCGAGGCAATACGCGCGCACTGGTAGGCTCCTCCTCAGAAAGGAAGTGCCCCATGTCCGACTGCGGGTGTACCCACGAAAAGCCCTGCGAGTGTGAGGGCTGCAAGGAGAAGGATGCGCTGATCCGCATCCTCTACGGGAAGGTCAATATGCTCGAAAGAAGCTGAAGGAGAGCGCCCAGCTCAACGCCAAGTGCACCAGGCACTGAGCTGGGCCGTGGTTTGGTGGTCCACGGGCCTGGTAGATGGCCTGTAGCCCCATCAACCGCAGTGTTAATCGCACCCAACGGCCCAGTGTGTAGTGTCTCCGTTTCGAAGCGGGAGGAACCGTGACCGCCGCCGCGCGTGCGATATTCCATCGGTTCCGCTTGAGGGGGAAAGAGAGTTGAAGAAATCCGATGTCGTGTCCCACGTGGCGAGCAGCGCTTCCCTGTCGAAGGCCGAGTCGGCCGCCGCAGTCGACGCGGTGTCCCAGGCCATCCAGGACTGTCTGGTGAAAGGAGAACCGGTCGTCATCACGGGGTTCGGGGCCTTCTCGACGACGAGCCGACCGGCCCGCCGGGGGCGGAACCCGAGGACGGGCGAGAGCATCGACATCGCTGCCTCGACAGCGCCCTCGTTCAAGGCCGGCAAGACCCTCCGCGATGCGGTGCGCTAGAGTTCCGCCGGGTAGCGCAGGCGGGCGGCGCCATCAGGCGTCAGGCGATGCTGGGTTTACAGTTTACAGGTAACCCTTCGGTCGCGCCGTGATGTAAAAGCGTACTCGTTTGGTCGAAGGGTGTGGATGGCAGACGCGCCAAGCTACTATTATAGTCTAGTGCGTAAACCCCAAGAGGAGGACGTGCGTGATGGTTGGCACCTTTCCGTTCGGGCAGCCAATCCAGAGCGTGGCACAGGCGGACCGTAGTCCGAAACGCGTGTTTGTTCTCGGTGTATATGCGAGTAAGGTTCACGCCCGCTGGTGCGACGCGCGCGGCACACAGATGGTCAAGGCCCTAGGTGTGGCATCGGAACCTTACATATTCTGGCGCGGCGAAGGGGTGGAGGAAATCCTTTCGACCATCGATGTGCCATTCGATGTCGGTCGCTTGGTGCCCGCGGACGCCGACCTCAACGGCCCCTCGGGCCGATCCGTCGACGAGGACTTCCTTGAGCCCCTTGGGCTGAGGCGTGAGGATGCCTGGCTGTGTGATCTGCTCCCACACAGCTGCATGAACAAGTGTCAGGCGAAGGCCATCCGTCAGCACTATTTGCCGCTTGTCGAGCAATTCCTGTTGCCGCCCGTGAACTGGCCCACGCCACCCAGAAAGTTGGCCGATATGACAAGACGGGAGGAAATTGCCGATGAGTTGCTGGAATCGACGGCTGATGTCTTAGTCACATTGGGGGATTACCCCCTCAAATGGTTCGGAAGGGTGTTCGGCACCAAAGTCTCACTGAAAGGGTATGGGAAGGACTCGCAGGCGTATGGCCTACTGCACGATGTCGTCATCAAGGGTCGGGCCCTAAAGCTGCTGCCGCTTGTCCACCCAAGGCAGGCCGATGGTTTGGGACACCACGATCCGAAATGGAAAGCCCTTCACGAGAATTGGGTACGGCGAGTGGCTCCCGCGGTGCGCAGGTC
Source organism: Deltaproteobacteria bacterium (assembly GCA_026710965.1). Classification (GTDB taxonomy): domain Bacteria; phylum Desulfobacterota; class Binatia; order UBA9968; family JAJDTQ01; genus JAJDTQ01. The sequence continues at coordinate 8,138 of JAPOQB010000610.1, forward strand.
ACTCTGAATCGACGCACGTAGAAGTGCCTGTCTCGAAGTCATGCCAGGCAAACAGGGGCCCTCTAATCGAGTGCTCAAACCGGGCAGCGCCATCCGCCATCATCACGGCGTTACCGAAGGCTTACGTTTACAGTCGGTGTGCGGTTTTGTCTTGGTGTTGATTGTGTCTTGGCACCAACAATCCGGTTCTTCGAAGGACGTTTTTATCGTTTATATTCAAATGGTTACCGGCCCTGAATTGCAGGACGCATGCTAGACGGACAGATTTCAAACCCGCCTGTGCCCATACCCGCGGGACCATCCGCCACGGGGCCGGGAAGGGCCGCCGCATCGAACGCCTCACGCCTGGTACTTGATGGCGCCTCCCACCACGGTCATCTCCACCTTGAGATCCTTGATCCGTTCCGGCGGCACCTCGAAGGGGTCCTCGGCCAGCACCGCCATGTCCGCCAGTTTACCCACTTCCAGGGTTCCCTTGCGGTCCTCCTCGAAGCCGGCGAAGGCGGCGTGGGTGGTGTGCAGCTCGAAGGCCTGCTGCACGCTCAGGGCTTCCTCGGGGGCCAGGGTCTCGCCCCACAGCATGCGGCGGGAGACGTAGGCGCCGATGTCGCGTAGCGGGTCCACCGGCCAGTAGCCCGGCGCGTCGGAGCCGCCGGCCATCTTCACCCCCGCCTCCAGCAACGTCTTCAGCGGGAAAGCCTTCACCATGCGCTTGGCTCCGATGGCCTCGCGGATGGAATCGCCGACGAAGTAGCCGAGGGAGATGTTGGGAATGGCCACAATGCCCATGCGCACCAGCTTTTCGATGCGCTGGGGCGACATCAGCCAGTTTCCCATGTGCTCGATGCGGTGACGGTGGTCCTCCCGCGGCAACGCGGCCAGCGCCTTCTCGTAGGCCTCCAGCGACATGTCGAAGGCGCGGTCGCCGATAGCGTGCACGCAGCACCGTATGCCCGCCTTGTGACAGCGGAGCACGGTCTCGTCGAGCTCGTCCTGCTGGATGCGGATGAGGCCGTGGTAGTCCGGCATGTCGAGATAGGGATCGTAGAAGAGCGCGTTCCGGCCGGTGATGCCGCCGTCGATGCTCATCTTCACGCCCCCGACCCGCAGCCACTCGTCGCCGAAGCCATGTTGCAGACCCGTTTCCAGCACGCTGTCGGTGCTCATCTCGGACTCGATGATACGCAGCAGCAGGCTGGAGCGCATGTGCAGGCCGCCCTCGGCCTTGAGCTCCTGGTAGGCACGCACCGCGGCCGGGTCCTTGACGATGTCGTGAATCGTCGTAACGCCGCGTTCGAGGCTCTGGCGGACCGCGTAGGCGATGCCCAGCTTGCGCTGGGTGGCGTCGAAGTCCGGGATCACAGCCGATACGATGTGCTGGGCGCGTTCGTGCAGGATGCCGGTGGGCTCTCCGGTGTTGGAGTCCCGCTGGATGGCGCCGCCGGCCGGATCCGGCGTATCCCTGTCGATACCGGCGAGCGTCAGGCCCCGCGAATTGGCCACGGTGACGTGGGCGCCGAAGGAGACGGACGTCGGGTGCACGGGGACGGCGGCATCGAGGTCGACGCGGTCCGGGAAGCGCTTGTCCTTCATGCGGTAGTCCTGCATGGGGCTTCCCTGCGCCACCACCCAATCGCCCGCCGGAGTCTCCGCGGCCTTCTTTGACAGGCGCGTGAGCACGACGTCGATGTTGGATACCGGGCCGTAGAAGTCCCGGACGTCCACCAGCTCCCGATCCGCCAACCCCTTGTCCGCCAGATGGACATGAGCGTCGGTCAGTCCCGGGATCACCGTGCGTCCCTTGAGGTTCACATCCCGCGTGTCGGCGCCGCACAACCGCAGGATTTCGTCCGATGCGCCGGCGGCGACGATCCGCCCACCGGAGCAGGCGACCGCCTGCACCATGGGCGTCCCCGGTGCGAACGTGCGGACCTTTCCGTTGAAGAACACGGTGTCGGGATAGGGCAAATGACGTCCGGGCATTGAAACCTCCGTTGGCGAAGACTTGCGTCGCTGCTGCGCCCCATGAATATAGGCCCCGCGCAACAACGTCAAACCACGAATCGGGTTGACTTTCGACACGACAATTACCTATGTATCGCGGGTACGACTCACAACCGGGTCCGATTCCAAAGGAGGACTACGCGATGAAACTCGAAACAGGTATTCGCAGGATCTCGTGGAAGCCGGTAGGGACGCTGGCGGCGGCGCTTGCGTTCGCGGTGGGCATGCTCGCATCCGGTTCCGCCTGGGCCGCCTCGAAGGACAGGGTGGTGGTATACAACGCGGGAAGCATCGATTCCCTCCACCCCTACAACCATAGCCTGGGCCCGGCCTACTCCATCTGGGAGCACATTATGGAGCCGCTGGTGCAGGTGGACGAGGAGCGTGGGGCATATGTGCCCAAGCTGGCCGAGTCCTGGGAGTTGAAGGGCAAGGAGTGGGTGTTCAAGCTGCGCAAGGGAATCAAGTTCCACGACGGCACGCCGTTGACGGCGCACGACGTCGAGTTTTCGTTCAACCGCATCAAGACGGACAAGAAGAGCCTGCAGCGGCGCCAACTGAAGGAGTTGGTGGAGATGCGGGTCGTGGACGACCACACCATCGTCCTGGTGACCGACAAGCCCAACGTCGTGTTTCTCGACAAGCTCAAGACCCGCTTCGTCATGAGCAAGGCGGCCGCGGCGAAGTACGGCAAGGACGTGGACAAGCACCCCATCGGCACCGGACCCTACAAGTTCAAGAGCTTCAAGCGCGACGGCGACCTGGTGCTGGAGCGTAATGACGCCTACTGGGGCTCCCCGAAGCCGCAGATCAAGACCCTGGTGTGGCGGAAGGTCACCGAAGAGGCCGCCCGGGTCGCGGCTCTGGAGGCCGGGCAGGCCGACGTGATTAACGCGGTGCCGGCCCACGAGGCGGAACGCCTGAAGAACAACCCCAGGATCAGCATCAAGTCGGTGCCCGGGGGGCGTATCTACTTCCTGGCCCTCAACCCGGGATTCAAGCCCTGGGACAACAAACTCGTGCGACAGGCCGCCAACTATGCGGTGGACGCCTACCCCATCATCAAGAACATCTTCGATGGCCTCGGTTACGTGGTGGAGGGCGGCGCCGCGAGGCAACACATCGGCTACGACCCCAACGCCAAGCGCTATCCCTACGACCCCAAGAAGTCCCGTGAGCTTCTGGCCAAGGCAGGATACCCGGACGGTGTCTCCGTAAAGATGTACTACTCCGCGGGACGGTATCCCAAGGACACCGAGGTGGTCCAGGCCGTCGCGGCCCAGATGAAGAAGGGCGGTTTCAACATCGAGCTGATCAGCCAGGAATGGGTGGTGTTCTGGGGCAGGTCCGGAGTCAACGGCGGCAAGCTGCCCTTCTACCACGTCAGCCGGGGCAGCGTCGTCGACGCGCACACGCACTTCGAGCAGTACTTCAAGACCGGCGCGAGCCGCCGTATCGACTACAGCAATCCCGAGTTCGACAGGATCATGGCACTGGAGCAGGCAGAAACCGATCCCGCGAAACGCGACGAACTGCTGCACCAGTTGGGCCGGATCCTGAAAGAGGACTCACCGTGGGTGCCGCTGTGGAATCTGGCGGACCTCTACGGCGCCGCCAGCAACATCGAGTGGAAACCCCGTTCCGACGAGAGAATCCGTGCCTGGGAGATGAGGATCAAGGAGTAACCCCATCCCTTTGAGGTCGGACCGCGCTGGAACGTAGAGACGCAGAAAGAACGGCGAAACAAAAAAAGGGGAACGGTTCAATGAAACTCGATTCAAATGTTCGCGGAACTCTGTGGAAACAAGCAGGGGTGCTGGTCGTCGGCTCGGCGCTCCTTCTGGGCGTACTGGCCTGCGGCTCCGCCTGGGCCGCCTCCAAGGACAAGGTGGTGATCTACCACGCGGGCGGCATTGATTCGCTCCACCCCTACAACCATAGCCTGAGCCCGGCCTACGGCATCTGGGAGCACATCATGGAGCCGCTGGTACAGGTGGACCAGAAGGCCAACCAGTACGTCCCCAAGCTCGCCGAGTCCTGGGAGTTCAAGGGCAAGGAGTGGGTCTTCAAGCTCAAGAAGGGCATCAAGTTCCACGACGGCTCGCCCTTGACCGCGCACGACGTGGAGTTTTCCTTCAACCGCATCAAGACGGACAAGAAGAGCCTGCAGCGGCGGCAACTGAGGGAGTTGACGGAGATGCGCGTCATCGACGACCACACCATCGTCCTGGTGACCAAGACGCCCAATGTCGTGTTCCTCGACAAGCTTCAGAGCCGCTTCATCATGAGCAAGGCGGCCGCGGAGAAGGCTGGCAAGGACGTGGACAAGCACCCCATCGGCACCGGACCGTACAAGTTCAAGAGCTTCAAGCGCGACGGCGACCTGGTGCTGGAGCGTAACGACGACTACTGGGGCTCCCCGAAGCCGCAGGTCAAGACCATGGTGTGGCGCAAGGTGACCGAGGAGGCGGCGCGGGTCGCGGCCCTGGAGTCCGGGCAGGTGGACGTCATCAACGCCGTGCCGCCCCACGAGGTGGAACGGCTGAAGAAGAACTCCAGGATTACGATCAAATCCGTTCCCGGATCGCGCATCTACTTCCTGGCCATCAACCCGGGGTTCAAGCCCTGGGACAACAAACTGGTGCGGCAGGCGGCCAACTACTCGGTGGACGCCAACTCCATCGTCAAGAACATCTTTGACGACCTCGGTTTCGTGGTGGAAGGGGCCGGCGCGAAGACGTACATCGGCCACGACCCCAACGCCAAGCGCTATCCCTACGACCCGAAGAAGTCGCGCGAGCTGCTGGCCAAGGCGGGCTACCCGGACGGCGTCTCGGTGAAGCTCTACTACTCGCAGGGGCGCTACCCCAAGGACAACGAAGTGCTCCAGGCCGTCGCCGCCCAAATGAAAAAAGGCGGATTCAACGTCGAACTCATCTCTCAGGAGTGGGTGGTGTTCTGGGGCAGGTCCGGGGTCAACGGTGGCAAGATGCCCTTCTACTATATCGGCCGGGGCAGCGTCATCGACGTCCACACGCATGTCGAGCAATATTTCAAGACCGGCGCAAGCCCACGAATCGACTACAGCAACCCCGAACTGGACAAGCTCATCGAACAGGAGATGGGGGAAGCCGATCCCGAGAAGCGCGCCAAGATCCTGCACCAGATCGGCCGTATCCTGAAAGAGGATTCCCCGTGGATACCGCTGTGGAACCTGGCGGACATTTACGGGTTCGCCAGCAACATCGAGTGGGACCCTCGTTCCGACGAGAGAGTCCGCACTTGGGAAATGACGATCAAGTAAAGGCCGACTCCCCGCGTTGTCGCCCGCGCGCGTAACCGACGGGCTGGTCATGGAGGTGCAGGCATGAAGGCCGCGGTGCTGCTGGAGCAGAACACCCCTCTGGTGGTGGAGAACGTGGACCTGGAAGGTCCCAAGGCGCAGGAGGTGCAGGTCCGCATCGGCGCCACGGGCATCTGCCACAGCGACCTGCACAACATCAAGGGCGAGTGGGACAACCAGACGCCCGTGATCCTCGGCCATGAGGGCGCGGGCGTGGTGGAGGCCGTGGGCGACGGCGTGGACCACGTCAAGCCGGGCGACAACGTCATCCTTTCCTTCCGGGCCAACTGCGGCCGTTGCGAGAACTGCGCGCGCGGCATCCCGGTTCTCTGCAACGGCCACGACTCTCCGCGCCAGATGATGCACGACGGCACCGCGCGGGTAAGCCTCAAGGGGCGGCCGCTGTTCATCTCCGCGCGGCTCGGCACCTGGGCCGAGCAGGTGGTGTGCCCCGCGGAGCAGGCCGTACCGGTCCCCGGCGGCGTTCCGCCGGAGGTGGCCGCCCTTATCGGCTGCTGCGTCACCACCGGCGTGTGCTCCGTCACCAACGCCGCCCGGGTGGAAGCCGGCGACACCGTGGCCGTCATCGGCTGCGGCGGCGTGGGCCTCAACTGCATCCAGGGCGCCCGGCTGGTGGGCGCCAGCACCATCATCGCCATCGACATCCTCGACGGGAAGCTGGAGTACGCCCAGGAGTTCGGCGCCACCCACAAGATCAACAGCGCGCGCGAGGACGCGGCCCGGCGCGTCCGGGAGATCACCGGCGGCGGCGTGGACTACGTCTTCGAGGCCATCGGCCTCGGCCCGACGGTGGAGCAGGCCCTGGATTGCGCGCGCGTGGGCGGCACCGTGGTGGTGGTGGGGATGGCGCCCATGGACCACACCGCCTCCATCAATCCCTTGCGCTTCGTCAGGGAGCAGAAGACCCTCACGGGCACGGGCTACGGCAACGCGCGCCAGCTCATCGACATCCCCAGGATGGTGGACCACTACAAGGCCGGGCGGCTCGACCTGGACCGGCTCGTCTCGCACCGCTACAGGATCGAGGAGATCAACGAAGGCGTGGAACGGCTGAAGCAGGGAGAGGCGGCCCGAGGCGTGGTCGTGTTCTGAGGGAACCATGCCCATCGCCAACGTCAGCGGCCTGAACTTCCACTACGAACTCCACGGCAGCGGCGAGCCGCTGGTGCTGGTGAGCGGCACCGGCATGTCCGGCGACCACTGGAAGATCTTCCAGGTCCCCGAGCTGTCGCAACACTACCGGGTGCTGACCTGGGACCACCGCGGCACGGGACGGAGCGACAAGCCCGACGTCCACTACTCCACCCGCATGTTCGCCGATGACTGTGTCAACCTGCTGGAGGCGCTCGGCATCGGCCGCGCACATTTACTCGGCCATTCCATGGGCGGGCGCGTGTGCCAGTGGATCGCCATCGACCATCCCGAAGTCGTTCACAGCATGGTCCTCTCGGGGTCGGGACCCGGCACCTCCTACGACGGCCAGTACTACGAGCGCGGCGTCCCCTACGCCACCGCCGCGGAGATCGCCGACAAGGGCCACCAGCGCTACATGGAAGACCACTTCGGCGGCGCCTTCATGTTCCCGCCGGAGTTCGTGCGCGAACACCCGGACAAGGTCGAGAAGTTCCGCGAAGTCAACATGACCTACTTCACCCCGCTGCGGCCCTACCTCCGGCACGTGGTCGCCCGGCAGGAGCACGAGACCCGCCACCTGCTGGACCACATCCAATGCCCGACGCTGGTGATCTGCGGCGCGGGCGACACGGTGGACGCGTCCACCGGAAGCCACGTGGAGTCCTCCAGGGTGCTGGCGGAAGGCATCGCGGGCGCCGAGTTCAAGCTGGTGGAGAGCGGCAACCACGGCTACCTGCGGCAGATGCCGGATGTCGCCAACGCCCACTTCCTGGAGTTCCTGAAGCGCCATCCCATGGAAAAGTAATGTCGTTGAAGACCCAACGGCCTCAAACGGAAAGGGGTTCGACATGAGTGACAAGAGCAGACGGGTAAGCCGGCGGGACGTCCTCAAGGGAGGCGCCGCCCTGGGCCTCACGGCGATGGTGCATCCTTCGCTCGGGCGGTTCGCGTACGCCGCGTCCAAGGACCGGGTGATCGTGTACAACGCCAGCGCCATGGACAACCTGCACCCGTACGACCACAGCAGCGGCGCCATTTACGGCTTGTGGCAACACATGCTGGAGCCGCTGGTGGAGTTCGACTACGCCCAGGCCAAGTTCGTCGGACGGCTGGCGGAGTCCTGGCAGTACCGGGGCAAGGAGTGGGAGTTCAAGCTGCGCAAGGGCATCAAGTTCCACGACGGCAGCCCCCTCACCTCCGCCGACGTGGCGTTCTCCATCGACCGGATGAAGACCGACAAGCGGAGCCTGCAACGGCGGTCGTTCCGTAACGTCCAGGAAGTCCGCACGCCGGACGAGAACACCGTGGTCGTCGTCACCAAGAAGCCCTCGGTCACCTTCCTGTCCCGCGGGGTGCGCAACCGCTTCATCATGAGCAAGACGGTAGCGGACAAGTACGGCGAAGACGTGGACAAGCACCCCACGGGCACCGGCCCGTACAAGTTCGTCAGCTTCAAGCGTGACGGCGACCTCGTGCTGACACGCAACGACGACTACTGGGGCGAGAAACCCGCCGTCAGGGACTTGGTGTGGCGGAAGGTCGTGGAAGTCAACTCGCGTCTGGCGGGCCTGGAATCCGGACAGTGCGACGTGATGGACAGAGTCCCCGTGCACGAGGTGCCGCGGATCAACAAGCATCCCCGTGTGTCGGTGCGGAGCGTGCCGGGTCTGCGGATCTACTTCTTCGCGTTGAACGTCAACTTCAAGCCCTGGGACAACAAGCTCGTGCGCCAGGCCGCCAACTACTGCGTGGACGCGGACGCCATCGTCAAGGGGATCTTCGACGGCAACGGCGAGGTGCTCCAGGGACCCGTGGGACCCCGAGTCATCGGCCACAATCCCGACGTCAAGCGCTACCCCTACGATCCCAAGAAGGCGAAGGAGCTGCTGGCCAAGGCCGGCTATCCCAACGGCGTGGACGTCAAGCTGCATTACTCGCCCGGAAAGTACGACAAGGACACGGAACTGGTGCAGGTGGTGGCCAACCAGATGTCCAAGGGCGGCTTCCGCGTCGAGATCGTGCCGCAGGAATGGGTGGTCTTCTGGGGCCGGGGCGGCGTCAACGGCGGCAAGACCCCGTTCTACTACATCGGCCGGGGCAGCGTCCTGGACGCCGACACGCCGCTGTACCAGTACTTCCGCACCGGCGGCTCCAAGCGCACCAACTTCAGTCACGCGGAATTCGACAAGCTGGTGGACGCCGAGCAGGCGGAGTCGGACGAGGGCAAGCGCCTGAAGATCCTCCAGAAGATGAGCGAGGTCATCATGGACGAGGCGCCGATGATCCCGCTCTACCAGCTCTTCGATCACTACGGGGCGGCCCGCAACCTCGCCTGGAACCCGCGTCCGGACGAGAAGATCCTGCTGGAGGACGTCGCCATCAAGGGGTGATCGGCGCCGAGAGGCGCTGAACGACAACCCGGGAGCCGAAACAGCCGGCTCCGGAAAAGAGACAGCCGCGCCGGAACCCCGGCGCGGCTGTCTTGTTTGGGGTGGCCTGAGACCGCTCAGGCCTCGTATACCGTCTCACCCCCGACGATGGTCCGCTCCACCGGGATGTCCCGGATGGCCCACGGGTCCACCGTCAAGGGATTCTCCCCCAGCACCACGAGGTCGGCCAGCTTGCCGGTGGTAATCGACCCCTTGAGGTTCTCCTCGAAGGCCGCGTAGGCGGCGTTGACGGTGTAGGCGCGGAGGCCCTCCATGGGCGTGATGCGCTCGTTCTCGCCCAGCACCACGCCGGCGCGGGTCTTGCGGTTCACCGCGCACCAGATGCCGAACAGCGGATCGGTGGCGAAGAGCGGGTCCTTGGGCAGCGCGATGGGGGTGTCGGAGTGGGCCACCGTCACCACGCCCAGGTCGATGGCGGTGCGCATGGGGTCCAGCCGCTGCGCCCGCTCCATGCCCAGGAAGTCGTGGATGTGGCGGTCGCCCCAATACCACAGGTGGTGCGGGTAGAACGACGCGATGACCCCCAGGCGGCTCATGCGCTCGAGGGCCTGCCGGGTGACTCCCTGGCAGTGCTCGATGCGGTGGCGCGGGTCGGGCCGCGGCACCTCGTTCATGGCGTTCTCCACCGCGTCCAGGGCCACGTCCACGCCCCGGTCCCCCTGGGCGTGGATGGCCACCTGGTAGCCCTTGCCGTGGGCTTCGGACACGAGCTTCTTCTGGTCCTCGGGCGAATACTGGAGCACGCCGCAGGGGTCCTTGGTGGGATCGTCGGTGTCGCTGGTGATGTAGGGGTCGTAGAAGGCGCAGGTGTGCACCTGGATGGAGCCGTCGCTGCACGTCTTCACCGCCCCCAACCGCAGCCAGTCCGAGCCGAAGCCGGTGCGCAGCCCCAGGTCCCGTTCCAGGTAGAAGCGCTTGTAGGGCAGGTCGTGGATCATCATGTAGACCCGCACCTTGAGCCGCCCCTCGTCGATGGTCTCCTGGTAGGCCCGGTAGTAGTCCGGCGTGTCGCCGGTGCCGGCGTCGTGGGTGGAGGTGATGCCCACGGAGTTGTACTCGCGGCCCGCCAGCTCCACGCCGTCCTTGAGCTGCTGAAGGGTCGGATGGGGCACCAGGTTGTTCACCGGCCGGGCGGCGGCCTTCTCCCGCAGCACTCCGGTGAGCTTGCCCGTGCGCGGGTCCCGGTCCATGTGGCCGCCCTCGGGCTGGGGCGTGTCGTCATCGATGCCGGCGAGCTTCAGCGCCGCGCTGTTGGCCATCCACACGTGGGACGAGCGGTAGGTCATGACCAGCGGGTTGTCGGGAGCCGCGCTGTCGAGTTCGGCCAGCGTCGGCCAGCGCTTCTCGGCGACGGCGGTGTGCTCGTAGCCCTGGGCCTCGATCCACTGCCCCTTGGGAGTCACGGCGGCGCGCTCGCGGATACGCGCGAGCACGTCCTCGATGGAGTCGTTGGGCGGCGTGCGCACGTTCACCATCCCCAGCCGCACGCCGAAGGACATGAAGTGGGTATGGGGCTCGATGAAGCCCGGCAGCACGGTCTTGCCGGCGCAGTCGATGACGCGCGTGTTGCGGCCGGCGCAATCGCGCACGTCGGCGTTGCTGCCCACGTGGAGGATGCGGTCGCCCTTGAGCGCCACGGCCTCGGCCGTGGGACGGGCGTCGTCCATCGTGATAACGTTGCCGTTGACCAGGATCGTGTCGGCGTAGAGGCTCTCGGGCAGCGCCATCCTCAATTCTCCCTCTTGCCGGGTCCGTAGACCACCCGGCCGGGCCGGGCGCCGGTGTGGTCGCCGTTCTCGATGACCATGTCGCCGTTGACGAACACGTAGTCGACGCCCCCGGGATACTGTTTCGGCTCCTCGAAGGTGGCCCGGTCCGTCACGGTGTCGGGGTCGAACACCACCACGTCGGCCCAGTAGCCTTCCCGGAGCAGGCCGCGGTCCTTGAGCCCCAGCACCTGGGCGGGCAGGGAAGTCATCTTGCGCACCGCGTCGGGCAGCGTCAGCACCTTTTCGTCGCGCACGTAGCGGCCCAGCACGCGCACGTTGGTGCCGAAGCTGCGCGGGTGCGGCCGGCCGGGGGAATCGAGATTGAGGGCGCTGCCGTCCGAGGATACCGAAATCCAGGGCACCCGCATGACGTCCTGCACGTCCTGCTCGCGCATGGTGTGGTGGATGCCGTGGATGAAGATGCCCTCGCCGTAGATCAGGTCGAAGCAGGTGCTGGCGGGGTCCTGCCCGCGGATCTCCGCGATCTGCTGGATGGTCTTGCCTTCCCACGCGTGGTGCTCGGGCTTGTCCAGCCGCGCCGCCACGATGCCTTCCCAGCCGCCGTGCTCGCTCACGTACTGGGTGAACTCGGGGTCGTCCATGATCCGCTGGCGGAAGGACGGGCTCATGAACTCGCCGATGGTCTCCTGCACGGGCGCGTCCTGCACCCAGCGCGGGAACAGCCGCCGCCACGGATGCTGCATGGCGGTGTAGGGGTACTGGTTGGCGGTGACGTCCATGCCCTCGCTCCGGGCCTCCTCGATCTGCTCCACCACCTCCATCACCCGTCCCCAGTTCTCCTTGGAGCGCATCTTGAGATGGTACACGTGGATGGGGATGTCCGCTTCCCGGCCCACCTTGAGCGCCTTCTCCAGCTCCTCCATGATGTCGAAGCCTTCGCTGCCCAGGTGCACGCCGTAGTAGCCGCCGTACTTGCGCGCCACCCGCGCCATGGACACCACCTCGTCCGGGTACTCCGGCCCCTTGGCGTGCCACGCCGCGGTGAGCCCCAGGGCGCCCTGCTCCATGGCCTGGGCCACGTACGCGTCCATCCGTTCCTGCTCGGCCTCGTTGGCCGGGCGTTCCTTGAACCCCACCACCACGCGTTTGACCTGCTGCGGCGACACGCCCGAGGCCACGTTCATGGAGATGCCGCCCGCCGCGAGCCGCTCGAAGTACTCGCTGAAGGTGGACCAGTCCGCCTCGATGCCGCTGCGGTGCCGGTGTTCGGCCACGTACTCCTCGAATACCGGTCCCACCAGCGGCGCCACGGTCTGGCTCTCGCCGATGATGTCCAGGGTCACGCCCTGGCGGATCTTGCTCTCGCCGTTGCCGTCCTTGATCAGCGGCTGGTCGCTGTGGGTGTGCATGTCGATGAAGCCGGGCGTGACCATCTTGCCGCGCACGTCGATGGAGCGGGTCCCGGAGCTCGGGTCCAGCCGCCCCATGGCCGCGATGCGGCCGTCCTTGATGGCCAGGTCGCCGTAGTACCAAGGGTTGCCCGCCCCGTCGATGATCGCCCCGCCGTGTAGCACCGTATCGAAGATCGCCATGGTTCGACCGTCCCTCCTTGCGTGCCTTTCGCCCCGCGTGAGCTCCGGCCGATCAGGTGGTGTCGCGCGGCCGAGGCTCGAATATCCGGGACACTACCACCGACGCCACCCCGGTACAATGTCCCGTCTTCCGGGACATCCCTTCCGGGGCCGTTTGACTTTGCGCTGCCAATGTTGGGAGACTGTTGGTTTGTGTCCTGCTTGCGGCGGCGTGGGTCCGCTGCTCCGAGTCCTCCATCGAGAGGATCGGCAGGTGATGTCAGGCCCGCAACCGAGGAGGTGAAACATGAGCGACGAGCAACTGTACGGCGACAACCCCATCGCCCAGCGCAAGACCGACCAGTACAAGCGCGAGTACGTCCACAGCTTCGTGCGGAAGTGGGACGAACTCATCGACTGGGATGCCCGGGCCACCAGCGAAGGCGACTTCTTCATCAACATCCTCAAGGAAAGGGGCGTGGAACGTGTCCTGGACGTGGCCACCGGAACGGGTTTCCATTCCATTCGGCTGCTCAAGGCCGGGTTCGACGTCACCAGCGTGGACGGCAGCCCCGAGATGCTGGCCCAGGCCTTCGACAACGCCAAGCGGCAGGGCTTCATCATGAAGACCCTCCATGCCGACTGGCGCTGGCTCAGCCGGGACGTCCACACCCAATACGACGCGGTCATCTGCCTGGGAAACTCGCTGACCCATCTGTTCTCGGAACAGGATCGCCGGAAGGCCCTCGCCGAGTTCTACTCGGTGCTGCAACATGACGGCGTCCTGGTCCTGGATCAACGCAACTACGACGAGATCCTCGACGACGGGTTCACCTCCAAGCACATCTACTACTACTGCGGCGACAACGTCAGCGCCGAGCCGGAATACGTCGACGAGGGGCTGGCACGGTTCCGCTACGAGTTCCCGGACAAGTCCGTATTCCACCTGAACATGTTTCCCCTGCGCAAGGACTACGTGCGCAAGCTCATGGGCGAGGTCGGGTTCCAGCAGGTCAAGACCTTTGCCGACTTCCAGGAAACCCACCGCGTGGAGGACCCGGACTTCTTCATCCACGTGGCGGAGAAGCTCTACAAGAACGAGGAGCGCACCGGCCGGGCCGGGCTCGGGCTCCCGTACTCCGGGACGGTGGAGACCGCCCGGGACTATTACAACAGCAACGACGCCGACCGCTTCTACGCCACCGTGTGGGGCGGCGAAGACATCCACGTCGGCCTGTACGAGAGCGAGGGAGACACCATCTTCGACGCCAGCCGGCGCACCGTCATGCGCATGGCTTCCATGATCCAGGAACTGGAGCCCACGACCCGCGTGCTGGACATCGGTTCGGGGTATGGCGGATCGGCCCGGTATCTGGTGGAGGAACACGGTTGCAACGTGGGCTGCCTGAACCTGAGCGAGGTCCAGAACACGCGCAATCGAGACATCAACGGCAAGAGGAGTCTCTCCCTGGCCATCAACGTGGTGGACGGGAGCTTCGAAGACATCCCCATCCCGGATGAAAGCGTGGACGTGGTGTGGTCCCAGGACGCCATCCTGCACAGCGGCAACCGGCAGCGCGTGTTCGAGGAAGTGAGCCGCGTCCTTTCCCCGGGCGGCCAGCTCATCTTCACCGACCCCATGCAGCGGGAGGACTGCCCCACGGAAGTCCTGCAACCGATCCTCGACCGCATCCACCTCGATTCCTTGGGATCGGTCCCGCAATACCGGACGATACTCACGGCCATGGGGTTCGAGGAGATCGAGTTCGTCGACCTGACGCCGCACCTGAGCACCCACTACGCACGCGTCCTCGACGAAGTGCAGGCCGATCAGTGGGATCTGCTGAAGGTATGCAGCGAGGAGTACATCGAACGGATGAAGGCGGGTCTGCAACACTGGGTCCACGGCGGCAACCAAGGCCATCTCCAGTGGGGGATCCTGCACTTCCGCAAGGTGTAAAGCGCCAATGGCACCCGCGGAGACCCGCTATTCGGAGGACGTGGAATCCGTCAGACGTTATTACAACAGCGATGACGTGCGGCGGATCTACGACACCTCCTACGGCGACGAACACCTGCATCTCGGCATCTACGAAAACGTCGCCGACACGGTGGACGAAGCCGGCCAGCGGACCGTCGCGCGAATCGCCGGCATGATTCAGGGACTGGGCCCGAGCACCCGCGTGCTCGACATCGGCGCGGGCCATGGCGGGTCGGCCCGGTACCTGTTTCGTGAGTACGGATGCCACGTCGCATGCCTCAACCTGAGCGACGAGCAGAACGCACGGAATCGGGCCTTGAACGCGAGGGACAAGTGCTCCCTCGCCATCAACGTGGTGGACGGGAGCTTCGAGGACATCCCGGTCACGGACGACAGCTTCGACGTCGTATGGTCCCAGGACGCCATCCTTCACAGCACCCGGCGGAGGCAGGTCTTCGCGGAAGTCGGCCGGGTGCTGCACAAGGGCGGTCAGCTCATCTTCACCGACCCCATGCAGGGTGAATCCTGCCCCGCGGAAGCCCTGCAACCCATCCTCGACCGCGTCCACCTCGACTCCCTGGGATCCCTTGCCGAGTACCGGGCGATGTTGTCGGAGCTGGGGCTCGAGGAACTGGAGTTCGCCGACCTCACACCCCACCTCGCCACCCACTACGGACGCATCCTCGATGACCTGCTGGCCAACGAGCAAGACCTGCTCAAACAGTGCGGCGCCGATCACGTGCAACGCGTGAAGACCGGCCTGCAACACTGGGTGGACGGCGGCAAGCGCGGCTACCTGCAGTGGGGGATTCTGCACTTCCGGAAAACGTGACGCGATCCCGGTCTCGCGAAGACCCTGAAATTCAGCCACACGCTCCGAATTTTCAGGGTCTTCGCGCCCTACCCTCCCGCGATAGCCCCGACGATGAGCAAGGGCTCGGCGCCGGATGCGACGGCTTCGGGGAGCGGAGCGTCGGGCGGATCGTGGGTGAGGTCCTCCTTGCAGGCGAAGAAACGCACCATGGGCCGGCGCTGGTGGGTCACGTGATCGCGGATGGTGCCGCGGAGCACGGGGTAGCGCGCTTCGAGGGCGTCCAGCACGCTGTCCCGCGTCACCGGCCCCGCCACCGCCAGTGTCACCTCGGAGCGGATGCCGGCGAGGGTCTGAAGGTGGTAGGGCAGCACGACACGGATCATGGCAGGGTCTGCACCTCCACGGACAGGACGCTCGGCAGGTCCCGGACGATGGCCGTCCAGTGGTCGCCACCGTCGGGCGACACGTACACCTGCCCG
Organism: Deltaproteobacteria bacterium; assembly: GCA_026710965.1. GTDB lineage: Bacteria > Desulfobacterota > Binatia > UBA9968 > JAJDTQ01 > JAJDTQ01. Next base: position 23,665 of record JAPOQB010000610.1, read on the forward strand.
CCCGTGGTGCCGAAGTAGACGCCGCAGGGATCGAGCGAGTCGACCGTCATGGCATCCCGCAGCACGTTCACGTAGCAGTCCTTCTGGGGCAACCCTTCCGTGAGCGCCTCCCATTCGTTGCCGCCCGTGCGGCTGCGGTAGACAGCCAGCTTGCCCTCCGGAGGATAGTGCTCCGAGTCGCTCTTGATGGGCACGACGTAGACGGTCTCGGGCTCGTGCGCGTGCACGTGGATGGGGAAGCCGAAGTCGCTCGGCAGATTGCCGCTGACCTCGTACCAGTTGGCGCCGGCGTCGTCGCTGCGCATCACGTCCCAGTGCTTCTGCATGAACAGCCGGTCGGGGTTCGACGGGTGCAGCGCCAGGCGGTGCACGCAGTGGCCGATCTCGGCGGTGGGATCGGGCAGGAACCCGGAGTGCAGGCCGCGGTTGATGGTCTTCCACGTCCGGCCGCCGTCCTCCGTGCGAAACGAGCCCGCCGCGGAGATGGCGACGAACATCCGCTCCGGGTCCTTGGGATCGAGCAGGATCGTGTGCAGGCACATGCCGCCCGCGCCGGGCACCCACTCGGCGCCGGTATCGTGGCCGCGCAGGCCGGCGAGCTCGTGCCACGACTCGCCGCCGTCGGTGGAGCGGAACAGCGCGGCGTCCTCGACCCCCGCGTAAACGACGTCCGGATCGGCGAGGGCCGGTTCCAGGTGCCACACCCGGGCGAACTCCCACGGGTGCTGGGTGCCGTCGTACCACTGGTGGGTGGTCAGCGGGCGGCCGGTTTCCTCCGACGTGTCGTAGACGAACTTGTTGCTTTCGCCACCGGGCATGGGCGCGCCCGCCGCATCATCGGGGGATGCCTCCTGCGCGGGCGGGTGCGATCCCGGTTGTTCCCAAGTGACGCCGCCGTCGTTGGAGCGCTGGATGACCTGTCCAAACCAATCGGTGTTCTGCGATGCATAGACGCGGTCGGGATCGGCCGGGGAGCCCTTCATGTGATAGATCTCCCAGCCCGCGAAATGCGGCCCCGCGACGGACCAGTTTCGGCGGTGGCCATCGGCCGTGAGGACAAAGGCTCCCTTGCGGGTGCCCACGAGCACTCGGATCGCGCTCACCGTCGTTCTCCCGATGTTTCTTCCATCACTCTCCTACCACCCCACCGGTGTCGTCAGCCTCCCCCCGATCTCCGGCGAGTCCGCGGCGTAGCGGTAGACCCGGAACATGCTGTTGGCGGGGCCGCGGCCTTCGTAGTCGGCGAAGTGCGGGCACACGTACTCCCAGACGATCTCGCCGGCCTGGGTGACCTCGAAGGCCCGTCCCATCTGTCCCTCGCAGATGAGGGTGTTGCCGTTGTCGAAGCGCTGGGCGCCGCTGATGTTGGGGCTGAAGAACGTCCAGATGGGGGAGCCCTTGTAGTACCAGACGATTTCGCCCGACTTCGGATCGAGCTCGATGACCCGGGAGTACGGGTTGTCGATGCAGTGGATGCCGTTGGCGAAGAGCAGGATGTTGCCGTTGGGCAGCAGGGTGCAGTCGTGTTGATGGCCCCAGGTGGCGTCCTGGTGAGCCCAGCGCGTCTTGCAGGTCTCCCGGTCGATCATCATGATGGCGTTGAGGCGCCGGAAGCTGAGCATCACGCCGCCGTCGTCCAGCGGGAAGCAGGCGTTGGCGTGGGCGAACTCGTCCCTGCCGCAGGAGTGGCACATCTCCCACCGG
>JAPOQB010000687.1 GCA_026710965.1 Deltaproteobacteria bacterium
CCCATCGCCCAGCGGCAGACCGACCAGTACAAGCGCGAATATGTCCACAGCTTCGTCCGGAAGTGGGACGAGCTCATCGACTGGGACGCCAGAGCCGCCAGCGAAGGGGATTTTTTCATCAACATCCTGAAGGAGCGCGGCGTCGAGCGCGTGCTGGACGTGGCCACCGGGACGGGTTTCCATTCCATCCGGCTCCTCAAGGCGGGGTTCGACGTCACCAGCGTGGACGGCAGCCCCGAAATGCTCGCTCAGGCCTTCCAGAACGCCAGGGAGCAGGGCTTCATCATGAAGACCCTCCATGCCGACTGGCGGTGGTTGAGCCGGGACGTCCATACCCAATACGACGCGGTCATCTGCCTGGGGAACTCACTGACCCATCTGTTCTCGGAGCAGGATCGCCGGAAGGCCCTCGCCGAGTTCTACTCGGTGCTGCAGCACGACGGCGTTCTGGTCCTGGACCAACGGAACTACGACGACATCCTTGACGATGGGTTCACCTCCAAGCACATCTACTACTACTGTGGCGACAACGTCAGCGCCGAGCCCGAGTACGTGGACGAAGGGCTGGCCCGGTTCCGGTACGAGTTTCCGGACAACTCGGTTTTCCACCTGAACATGTTCCCCCTGCGCAAGGACTATGTCCGAAAGCTCATGGGCGAGGTCGGTTTCCAGCAGGTGAAAACCTTCGCCGACTTCCAGGAGAGCCACCGCGTGGAAGACCCGGACTTCTTCATCCACGTGGCGGAGAAGCTCTACAAGAACGAGGAACGGCCCGCCAAGATCACGTTGGGAGCCAGCTATTCCGAAACGGTGGAGACGGCACGAGACTACTACAACAGCAACGACGCCGACCGCTTCTATGCCACCGTGTGGGGCGGCGAAGACATCCATGTCGGCCTCTACGAAGGCGACGGGGATTCTATCTTCGACGCCAGCCGGCGGACGGTGAGGAGAATGGCGTCCATGATCGACGGGCTGGAGTCGACCAGCCGCGTGCTGGACATCGGCTCCGGGTACGGCGGCTCGGCCCGATTCCTGGTCGACAACTACGGCTGCCACGTCGGATGTCTGAACCTGAGCGAGGTGCAGAACGCCCGTAATCGCGACCTCAACGGCCGCAAGAAGTGTTCTCTGGCCATCAACGTGGTGGACGGAAGTTTCGAGCAAATACCCATGCCCGACGACAGCGTGGACGTGGTGTGGTCGCAGGATGCCATCCTGCACAGCGGCAACCGGCGGCAGGTGTTCGAGGAGGTCGACCGGGTCCTTGCCAAGGGCGGTCAGTTCATCTTTACCGATCCCATGCAACGCGAGGATTGCCCCGCGGAGGTGCTGCAGCCCATCCTGGACCGCATTCACCTGGATTCCCTGGGGTCGGTCCCCCAATACCGGACCATGCTTTCGGGCCTGGGTTTCGAGGAACTGGAGTTTGTCGACCTTACGCCACAGCTCGCCAACCATTACGCGCGGGTCCTGGACGAGGTGCAGGCCAATCATTGGGACCTGCTGAAGGTGTGCAGCGCCGAGTACATCGACCGGATGAAGACCGGCCTGCAGCACTGGGTGGACGGCGGCAACGGAGGCCATCTCCAATGGGGGATTCTCCATTTCCGGAAAGTGTGACGGCCGGACGGGTTCGCCATGAAGGAGAATCCCGCGGAGGGCCAGTATGCCGAGGCCGTGGAATCGGTCAGAGGCTACTACAACAGCGATGACGTGCGCCGGATCTACGACACCTCGTACGGCGAAGAGCACCTGCATCTCGGCATCTACGAGAACGACGAGGACACGGTAGACGAAGCCGGGCAGCGGACCGTGGAGCGAATCGCCTCCATGATCCATGAACTGGAGCCGACCACGCGCGTGCTGGACATCGGCGCGGGCCACGGGGGGTCGGCCCGGTTCCTGTTCCGTGAATACGGATGCCACGTGGCCTGCCTCAACCTGAGTGACGTGCAGAACACGCGCAACCGGGATCTCAATGCCAGAGACAAGTGCTCTCTGGCCATCAACGTGGTGGACGGAAGCTTCGAAGACATCCCGGTGACGGACGAGAGCTTCGATGTGGTGTGGTCTCAGGACGCCATCCTGCACAGCACCCGGCGGCGGCAGGTCTTCGCCGAAGTCGCCCGGGTGTTGTGCAGCGGCGGACAGTTCATCTTCACCGACCCCATGCAGGGCGAATCTTGTCCGCCCGAAGCCCTGCAACCCATCCTCGACCGCGTCCACCTGGACTCCCTGGGATCGCTCCGGGACTACCGGGCGATGGCGTCAGAGCTGGGTTTGCAGGAGCTGGAGTTCGCCGACCTCACGCCGCATCTCGCCACCCACTACGGACGGATCCTCGAAGGCCTGCTGGCCAATGAGCAGGAGCTGACGAAGCAGTGCGGCGCCGATCACGTCCAACGGGTGAAGACCGGCCTGCAGCACTGGGTGGACGGCGGGAAACGGGGTTACCTGCAGTGGGGGATCCTGCATTTTCGGAAGGGCTGACGGCTTCCGCAAATCGACCGGTAGCGATCGCGGCGTCCTACCCTCCGGCGATGGCCCCCACGATGAGCAAGGGCTCCGCGCCGGATGCGACGGCGTCCGGTAGCGGCGCGTCCGGCGGGTTGTGGGTCACGTCCTGCCTGCAGGCGAAGAACCGCACCATCGGCCGGCGCCGTCGCGTCACGTGATCACGGATCGTGCCCCGGAGCATCGGGTAACGAGCCTCAAGAGCATCCAGGACGCTGTCCCGCGTCACCGCCCCCTCCACCGTCAGCGTCACCTCCGAGCGGATGCCGGCGAGCGTTTGCAGGTGGAAGGGAAGCTGGACGCGGATCATGGCAGGGTCTGCACCTCCACCGACAGGACGCTCGGCAGGTCCCGCACGATCGGCGACCAGTGATTACCGCCGTCCGGCGATACGTACACCTGCCCGCCCGTGGTGCCGAAGTAGACGCCGCAGGGATCGAGCGAATCGACGGCCATCGCGTCCCGCAGCACGTTCACGTAGCAGTCCTTCGGGGGCAGTCCGTCCGTCAACGCCTCCCATTCGTTGCCGCCGGTGCGGCTGCGGTAGACACGCAGCTTGCCCTCCGGAGGGTAGTGCTCCGAGTCGCTCTTGATGGGCACGACGTACACCGTTTCGGGCTCGTGCGCATGGATCTCGACGGGGAAGCCGAAGTCGCTCGGCAGATCGCCGCTGATCTCGCGCCAGTTGGCGCCGGCGTCGTCGCTGCGCATCACGTCCCAATGCTTCTGCATGAACAGGGTGTCGGGGTTCGAGGGGTGCATCGCCAGCCGGTGCACGCAGTGACCGATCTCGGCGGTGGGATCCGGCAGGAACTCGGAGTGCAGGCCGCGGTTGATGGGTTTCCAGCTACGGCCGCCGTCCTCCGTGCGAAACGAACCCGCCGCGGAGATGGCAACGAAAATCCGATCCGTGTCCTTCGGATCGAGCAAGATCGTGTGCAGACACATCCCGCCCGCGCCCGGCATCCACTCCGCGCCTGTATCGTGGCCGCGCAGACCCGCAAGCTCGTGCCACGACCTGCCCCCGTCGGTGGTGCGGAACAGCGCGGCGTCCTCAACGCCCGCGTAGACGACATCCGGATCGATGAGCGAAGGTTCCAGGTGCCACACCCGCGCGAACTCCCACGGATGCTGTGTGCCGTCGTACCACTGGTGAGTGGTCAAGGGGCGGCCGGTTTCCTCGGAAGTGTCGTAAACGAACTTGTTGCTCTCACCCCGTGGCATCGGCGGGGTCGCCTCATCGCTGGCGGAAGCATCCTGCTCGCGCGAGTCCGATCCCGGCTTCTCCCAGGTCAACCCGCCGTCGCTGGACCGCTGAATGACCTGACCGAACCAATCGGTGTTCTGCGATGCAAAGACGCGGTCGGGATCGGCCGGCGAGCCCTTCATGTGATAGATCTCCCAGCCAGCGAAATGCGGTCCGGCGACGGACCAGTTCCTACGCTGGCCATCGGCCGTGAGGATAAAGCCTCCCTTTTTGGTGCCCACGAGGACTCGGATTGCGCTCACCGTCGTTCTCCTGATGTTTCTCCCATCACTCTCCTACCACCCCACCGGTGTCGTCAGCCTCCCCCCGATCTCCGGCGAATCCACGGCGTAACGGTAGACCCGGAACATGCTGTTGGCGGGGCCGCGGCCTTCGTAGTCGGCGAAGTGCGGGCACACGTACTCCCAGACGATCTCGCCGGCCTGGGTGACCTCGAAGGCCCGTCCCATCTGCCCCTCGCAGATGAGGGTGTTGCCGTTGTCGAATCGTTGGGCGCCGCTGATGTTGGGGCTGAAAAACGTCCAGATGGGCGAGCCCTTGTAGTGCCAGACGACTTCGCCCGACTTCGGATCGAGCTCGATGACCCGGGAGTACGGGTTGTCGATACAGTGAATGCCGTTGGCGAAGAGCAGAATGTTGCCGTTGGGCAGCAGGGTGCAGTCGTGTTGATGGCCCCAGGTGGCGTCCTGGTGAGCCCAGCGGGTCTTGCAGGTCTCCCGGTCGATCATCATGATGGCGTTGAGGCGCCGGAAGCTGAGCATCACGCCGCCGTCGTCCAGCGGGAAGCAGGCGTTGGCGTGGGCGAACTCGTCCCTGCCGCAGGAGTGGCACATCTCCCACCGG
>JAPOQB010000690.1 GCA_026710965.1 Deltaproteobacteria bacterium
CAACTACTGTTTGCGGCAGGTGGAACAGCGCATGCCCCTCAACGCGGCTGTCCAGGGCACCGCAGCCGACATCATGAAGCGGGCGATGATCGCGGTGGACCGGGCGCTCCTGGAGGAGCCGGTGGCGCGCATGCTGCTGACGGTCCATGACGAACTGGTGTTCGACGTGCCCCGCGCCTCGCTGGAGCGGGCCACGTGCCTGGTCACCGAAAGCATGGAAGGCGCCGCCGAGCTGCGTTGCGGCCTAGTGGTGGACGTCCACACCGGGGAGAACTGGGCGGATGCGCACGCGTAGGGAGATGGCGCCCTTCGACTTCGCGGCGCTGCGCGCCGCTACGCTCAGGACGAACGGAAAATTGTCCGGAACGGTTCGCCTCGATGATCAGGACGAGCAGGAAATTGTCCGGAACGGTTCGCCTCGATGATTCAGGACGAGCGGAAAATCGTCCCGCGCCGTTCGTGCTGGTGATGGTGCCACACCGTTCGTCCCGGTGAGGTACCGCACCTTTTACCGTTCGTCCTGAGCGTAGCGCCGCGCCAGCGGCGCGAAGTCGAAGGGCGCCATCTCGAAGGACGCCGTCCCAAGGGCAGGAGGGAGGTACTCATGACTTGGCTGCAGGAATTCCCGACCCTCGACCAAACGTCGTTGCGCGCGCTCAAGAAGGCGTTCGACTCGGGATACCGGTCGTTCTCCAGGAGTTACGGCGACGCCATCGAAGGGTTCTTCGATCCCCTGCTCTACTTCCTGGTGTGGTTCGAGCGGCTCTTGCTGGCCACCCCCTGGTGGCTGGTGATCGTCGTGGTGGCGTTCGTCTGTTACGTGGCCGGCCGCAGCCGGCGGCTGTCCGGCTTCGTGGCCGTGGCGCTCTTCCTCATCGGCTACCTGGGCATGTGGGAAGACACCATGCGGACCCTGGCGATCATCTTCGTCTCCACGATCATCGCCATCGCCATCGGCATTCCGGTGGGCATCTGGATGTCCCGCTCCGATCGGGTGCAGGCGGTGATCACGCCGGTGCTCGACATCATGCAGACCATGCCCATTTTCGTCTACCTGATCCCGGTGGTGATGCTGTTCGGCCTGGGCAAGATCCCGGGCCTCATCGCCGTGGTGATCTACGCCGTGCCGCCGGTCATCCGGCTCACCAACCTGGGGATCCGGCTGGTGGACAAGGAGGTGCTGGAGGCCGCCGACGCCTTCGGCACGGACACCTGGCGGCGGTTGTTCGACATCCAGATACCGCTGGCGCTCCCCAACATCATGGCGGGCGTCAACCAGACTATCATGATGGCGCTCTCCATGGTCGTGATCGCTTCGATGATCGGCGTCAAGGGACTGGGTCAGCCCGTGCTGCAGGCGGTGACCAACCAGTACTTCGCCCTCGGCCTGTTCAACGGGGCCGCGGTGGTGGCGCTGGCGATCGTGTTCGACCGGATCACCCAGAGCTACGGCAGGCGCATACAAAGTAGCAGGCAAACCTCATGACGACGGCAAGCTCTTCGAATATCGAAATCCGCTCCCTGTACAAGGTCTTCGGCGATCAGCCCGACGTGGCGATGGCCCACGTGCGGGACGGGGTGGACAAGCAGGAGTTGCTGGAAACCCACGGCCACGTGCTGGGGCTCCGCGACATCAACCTGACGGTGGCGCCGGGCAGCATCCAGGTGGTCATGGGGCTCAGCGGCTGCGGCAAGTCGACCCTGGTGCGGCACGTCAACCGGCTCATCGATCCCACCGCGGGGACGGTGCTGGTGGACGGGCAGGACGTGCTGGGGCTGGACCACGGGGCGTTGCAGAATCTGCGGCGGCACAAGGTCAGCATGGTGTTCCAGCGCTTCGCGCTGTTTCCCCACCGCACCATCCTGGAGAACGTCCGGTACGGCCTGCAGATGCAGGGCGTCGCGCGCGGGGAATGCGATGAGCGGGCCGAGGGATGGATCGAGCGGGTGGGGCTGACGGGCTACGAGGTGTCCTATCCGCACCAGCTCTCGGGCGGCATGCAACAGCGCGTGGGCCTGGCCCGGGCGCTGGCCACCGACGCCCAGATCCTGTTGATGGACGAGGCCTTCAGCGCGTTGGATCCGCTGATCCGGGCCGACATGCAGACGTTGCTGCTGGAGTTGCAGCGCGAGTTGAACCGGACCATCCTGTTCGTCACCCACGATCTCGAGGAGGCCATCACCCTGGGCGACCGCATCGCCATCCTGCGCGACGGCGAGGTGGTGCAGAACGGCGACTCCCAGGAGATCGTGCTCCAGCCCAACGACGACTACATCTCCAACTTCACCAAGAACATCAACCGCGGGCGGGTGATCCGCGTGGGCTCCATCATGGAACCCACGCAGACCCGGATGCAGCCGCAGGGCGCCCTGGGCTGCCGCATTCCCTCGACCATGCTGCTTGAGGAGGCGCTCCCCCGGGTGGTGGCATCGCCCAACGACAATGCCTCGGTGGTGGACGTCAAGGGCAAGACCGTCGGCGCCATCTCGGTGGGCCGCATGGTCCACGCGCTGGCCGGCGACCGGCTGGCGGGCAAGGCGTAGTCTGGCGCTGGGATCAAGGGGTGGAGGTGCGGTGGAGTTTGGAGCGGGCGACCGGGATCGAACCGGCGACGTCCAGCTTGGGAAGCTGGCATTCTACCGCTGAATTACGCCCGCTCTTGACTACCCTCTTATTGGATCGCGGAAATGATGTCAATCTTGGGCGGTCGAGCGCCCGGCGGTCGTGGTTCGAGCCCCTTTGTCGCTCCCGGAGGGGAACAGGAAGATGATTTCGCCTTTCTTCGCCAGGCCTAGGTCTTCCCGCGCGATCTTCTCCAGATAGCGGTCGTCCTTGCTGATCCGGTAGATCTTCTCCCGCAGCAGCTCGTTCTCCCGTTGCAGCGCCTGGGACCGCTCCTCCAGCGACCTTCGCTCTTCAGCCAACCGCTGGTAGTGC
>JAPOQB010000693.1 GCA_026710965.1 Deltaproteobacteria bacterium
GGGTTCGACTTCCTCCAGACCATGTCCATGATCCACACCCTGGAGCACCCCATCGCCCAGATGATCCAGATGGCCAGCATGGTGCTCGACGGCGTGTTCGAACTGTTCCCGAGGCTGCGTGTGGGTTACCTGGAAGCCGGCGCCGGCTGGGTCCCGTACATGATGGAGCGCATGGACGACAAGTTCCACGTGGACCGCAAGCGCAAGCACTTCCCACTGAAGAAGCTGCCCAGCGAATACATCCAGGAAGGCAACGTCTTCGTCACCTGCGAGCTGGACGAAAAGATCCTCGACGTGGTGGCGCGGGAGCTCGGCGAGGACACCCTGATGTACCCGTCGGACTTCCCGCACGAGAAGGCGGTGACGGAGTTCGGCACCGACATCCCCGAGTTCCTGGAACGCCCCGACCTTTCCGAGGGACTCAAGAAGAAGATTCTGTACGACAACGCCAAGCGGTTCTACGGGATCTAGCCGTGGGGCGACCGCCGGTCGCCCCTACATCCCCGGCTGCCGGCCCAGCCGCACCGACAAGTCGGGCCGGCGGATGAGGATCTGTCTGGTCTCGGAGCGTTCGGTGAGTGACCGGATCAGCCCGACGAGGTTGCCGCCGTTGCCGGCCCGGGCCGGCGCCTGCTGCATGGCGCGCACGTCCTCTTCGGAAGTGAAGTAGCGCAGCAGCAACTCGTCGTCGGACACACCAGCGCCGCCGATCTTCTCCCGCAATTCCTTGACCGAGGTTTCCGGCGGCCGCCAACCTTGCAGCTCCCTCGCCCGCGGCCGGTCCAGGATCCGGTCGCGCACGTCCGGGTCCATGGACGAGCATTCCTCCTCGCCCCAAAAGCCCAACGCGTACTGGATCACCTCGTCGGTGACCTGCTCGTAGCGCCGGCCCACGATCACGTTGATGGCGCACTGGCTGCCGACGAACTGGGAGTACGGCGTCACCATGATGGGATAGCCGAACTCCTCCCGCACGCGGCAGGCCTCTTCCAGCACCTCGCCGAGGCGGTCGCCCATGCCGATGTTGGCGAGCTGGTGCCGCAGGTTCGAGATCATCCCGCCGGGCACCTGGTGCATGAAGTGATACGCGTCATAGGACAGGGGCGCTCCGATGGGCAGGCCTTCCTGCTTCGCCACCCGCGTGAAGTGTTCCGAAACCGGCACCAGGCTCTCCTCGTCGATGACCGGGTTGTAGCCCAGGGCGCGCGCGTTCCGGATGATGTTGAACAGCGACGGGTTCGACGAACCGTCCGACAAGGGCGGCAGCGCCGCGTTGATGATGGGGATGCCCGCCTCGATGGCTTCGAGGGTGCACAGCGGCCCGAGGCCGCTGTTGCAATGGGTGTGGAACTCCACCGGGACGCCGCCGGCGTTCTCCAGCACCACCGGGGCCAGCGAGCGGGTGCGGTCCGGCGTGAGCAGGCCGCCGGGGTCCTTGAGGCAGATGCGCTTCACCGGCAGCTTCACGGCCTCCCGGGTGCGCTCCGCGTAGTACTCGTCGGTGTGCTTGGGCGAGACGGAGAAGATCAGGTTGACGATGGTGTCGAGGCCGGCCGCGCTGGCCGTGCGCACCTGCTCGGCCCACACCGCGGGCGTGTTGGAGGGGTCCGAGGTGCGGGCCTCGCTGATGCCGTTGGCCGCCAGGCGCTCGAGCCAGAGCTGCTGCACCGCCGGCGGAGTGTGCTGGAACGCGGCCATGTAGCGGTTGCGGATGAGCCGGAGCGGGGTCTTGGGCACCTGTTCCTTGACCCGGCGCACGCGTGCCCAGGGATCGTCCTTGAGCTCCCGCACGCACTTCTTGAAGAAGGCCGACGCGATGATCTCCATGGCCAGGAAACCGGCCTCGTCCATGATCGAGGCCACCGGCAGCATCATGTCCGTGCGGATGCCCATGGCCCAGAGGCTCGACGGGCCGTCCCGAAGCGTGGTGTCGACGAAATGGATCTCTTTCATGGCGGGCAGCATATAAAATTCGCGGGGCGATGGACAGTCAGGCACCAGACCCGAATTGTGGATCGGCAACGGACATGGTAGTGGTTCACCAAGACAGGGTGGAAGCAGCGGCGTCCATCTGAAGCCGTCGCGCGGACATTCCAACACCCGCATCGACCCGATTCCTCTCCCTCACCGCCCACGCA
>JAPOQB010000278.1 GCA_026710965.1 Deltaproteobacteria bacterium
ATCCCAAGCGCCTTGCGCATGGTGGTCAGCCATCCTTCAGGTGGTATCCGCAGGCTGCCGACCTGCTCCACGGCCCTGTCAACGATCCGCATGTATTGCCGTTTGGCTGTTGCCCTCACGTTCACAAGTCACCCCCCGTCCCTGGAGGATATATATATACCCTAAACGCTTCGCGAAGGAAAGCTATAGATATAATTTCCGATCGAGAACGTGTAGGTATAACTATATCTACCTTGTGAAATAGGGGGCGGTGGTGGTCAGGTTAACGGCACACGTCCGGAAACCTCACGATTTCAGATCGTACGCGTGGTCGAACAGCCTGCCGTAGCCGGGGACCTCGGCCTTCACCCGCGCCAGCCCGAGACCCGCCCACATCATAGCCTGCATGCTGGTAACCACGGGGACGCCCAGGTCCTGTTCCAAACTGTCGATGATGGCCACGCTACGCATGAGGGCGCCGGTGATCCAGATGCCGTCCGCGGACGGGGTGGAGAGGTAGAGTTCCTTGGCGGCGTGGTAGGGTTCCGCCAGGGGCAGGGTGGAGACGCCGTAGCGGCGTGACATGCCGGCCTCGTCGGACGGCCACAGGGACCGCCGGCCCACCACCTCGATGCCGGCGTGGCCCACGTAATCGGCGAGCTGCCGGTCCATGGACTCGTCGAAGGGCGTCAGCATGACCACGCGTTTCATGTCCAGGGTGTGCATGGCGCTGATGCAGGCGCCGATGTCCGTGGCAAAGGGAATGTCGGTGTGGCCCGCCACCTCCGCCAGCAGCTTCTCCTCGAAACCCCATCCCCGGGTCACCACCAGCGGCACCCCGGCCTGGATGATGGAATCCACCCGCCGGTCCTCCAACTCGCCCACCGCCACATCCATGCGGCCCACCGCGTCGTCGTACTGCTGCTGGGTCAACTGGGTGACGTGGAGCGACGTCATCACGATGGTGACGCCGTCCGGCGCCATGAGATAGAACTCGTAGCCGTTGTTCTCGTGGCCCGGACTGGGGGTGACGAAGCCAATGCGGGCGCGCCAGCCGTAGGTGGCTCCGAGGGGCGGTTTCAGTGCCATGCCGACCTCCTGAAAGTTAGCAGTCCTTCGACTTCGCTTCGCTTACGCTCCGCTCAGGACGAACGGTTGTGGAAGCATTCCCTATTCGGTTGTGGAAGCGTTCCCCGTCCGGTCATGGAGGTCGTTCCCCATCCGGTTGTGGAAGTCGTTCCCCCTACGGCGATGGAAGCCCCCGGTTCGGTTGTGGGGGTCGTTCCCCGTGGGTCATGGAAGTCGTTCCCGGTTCAGTTCAGGGGCCTTTCCCCGTTCGTCCTGAGCGTAGCGTAGCGCCAGCGAAGCGAAGTCGAAGGGCGCGAATTCACCGCGGACCTTACAGTCCGTAGAGCCGCCTGGGATTGCCGTCCAGAATCGCGTCCTTGGCGGACTCGGAAATGTCGGTCCGGTCCCGCAGCATGCGCGCGGCGAAGCGTTCCCGGTCGCCGTGGGGCATGTCCGTCCCCATGACGATCTGTTCCTGACCCACCAGGTCCATCACCTGCGGCAGCAGGGAGTCCTCGATCTCGGCGCTGAAGAAAAGGTTGCCCTTTTTGACGTAGTCCATGGCCGGCAGAGCCTGCGCCGGAACGCACTCGGGGAGGAACTTCAACAACAGCTCGCCCTGGTTCTCGTAGCGGTGCTTCAGCCGGTCGAGCATGAAGGGCACCCACATGCACCCGGCCTCGAGGAACACCACCCGCATGTCCGGATGGCGGTCGAGGACGCCGCCGGCGATGAGCGAGGTGCACGCCATCAGCACCGGCATGTGAAAGGCGATGACGCCGGAGGGATAGATGTGCGAGTAGAGATTGTTGACCGACGGGCAGGACCAGCCCACGTGGACCCCCAGCGCCAGGTTGTTTCCCTCGACCGCCTCATAGAACGGCAGCAGCGCGTCGTCGTCCAGCAGACGGTCTCCCGCGGTTCCCAGCACCATGACGGACACGGCTCCGAGGCTCGCGGCCTCGTTCACCGAGCGCACGGCGCCATCCACGTCGTCGAGGTTCACCACCGCGGACCACTTGATGCGGTCGTTGCCGCCCAGCCGGTCTCCCAGCCAGCGGTTGTACGAGTCGCACAGCGCGGTGGCGAGAGGAACGTTGTCGGTAAGCGGATAGGCGAGAAAGAGCGTCGTGTAAACCACCTGCACGGCGATCTCTTCCTCGTCCATGATCGCCAGCCGCTCGGGGATGTTGGTCAGCTCCTGGCTGCCGACGCTGTCCACCTTGCCCACCGAGTGTTTCGCCAGCTCGCCGTTGATGGTCAGGGGCGTTCCGAGGTTGTTGCAGCCCCGGCCCACCCGGCGCGGGAAAAGCTGCTCGTCGATCATCCAGTAGGCCATGCCGTCCACCCCTACCACCCGGGGCTTCTGGCCGCGGAACTTGGGGTCCAGGTACTTGTCGTCGAAGGTCTCCAGGCACTCCTCCACGTGGCCGTCAGCGTCTACACAGTCCATTTCTCACCTCCGTTGATTCACGGTACATTGATTCGTCCAACATGGTAGACACCCGGTTACGTTGTCAAGTGGCGGCACCGTACCAACGTCCGGCAAGATGCGCGGGATGTTGGTAGTCGGCGCGCCACAACAACTTGTAGTGGCAGTTTCAAACCTGCCCGTTCGCCGATTCCTTGATGGAGCCTGCCCATGAACGACCCTGATACGGAAGTGACCAAGCGGCTGGCCGAGTGGGTCTGCCGGTCGGACTTCGACACCGTCCCCGACCCCGTGCGCGCCGAAGCCGCGCGCACCCTGCTCAACTGGATGGGCTGCGCGGTGGGGGGATCGGCCCACGAGTCCGTGGACACCACGCTGCGGGCGCTGAGGCCCTTCATGGGGCGGCCCCAGGCCTCGGTGCTGGGGCGCACGGAGCGTGTCGATGTGCTGCACGCGGCGCTCCTCAACGGCCTCAGCTCCCACGTGTTCGATTTCGACGACACCCACCTGCGCACCATCATTCATCCCGCCGGGCCGGTGGCCTCGGCGCTGTTGGCGCTGGCCGAGCACCGGCCGGTCTCCGGCCGGGACTTCCTTCATGCGCTGGTCCTCGGGGTGGAGGTGGAGTGCCGCATCGGCAACGCCGTCTACCCGGACCACTACGACGTGGGCTGGCACATCACCGGCACCGCCGGGGTGTTCGGCGCGGCGGCCGCCGCGGGACGCCTGCTCGGCCTGGATGCCCAGCGCATGTGCTGGGCCCTTGCCGCGGCCGCGACCCAGGCCGCCGGGCTGCGGGAAATGTTCGGCACCATGTTGAAGCCCTTCCTCATCGGACGGGCGGCGCAGAACGGCCTCGCCGCCGCCCTGCTGGCCGCCGAGGGCCTGACCGGCTCCGAGCGGGCCCTTGAGGCTCCCAGGGGCTTCGCCCGGGTGCTGTCCACGAAACAGGACTTCGGGGCCATCCGCGACGGCCTCGGCCAGAGCTACGAGATCCTGCTCAACACCTACAAACCTTACCCCTGCGGCGTGGTGATCCATCCGAGTCTCGACGCCTGCATCGGACTGAAGCGGCAACACGCGCTCACCGGTGACGACATCGAGTCGGTGGAACTGCGCGTCCACCCGCTGGTGCTGGAGCTCACCGGGAACAAGACGCCGGAGACCGGGCTCCAGGGCAAGTTCAGCGTGTACCACGCGGTGGGCGTTGCCCTCGTGCTGGGGCGCGTGGGTGTCGCGGAGTTCACGGACGAGGTCGTACGTGACCCGCGGGTCACGGCCGTGCGGGACCGCGTCTCGGCCAGCGTGGACGAAACCATACACGAGGCCGGCGCCGTGGTCACGGTGCGGTTGAAGGACGGCCGTTCCTTCGAAGAGACCGTCGAGCAGTGCTCGGGCAGCCTGGAGTGCCCGCTGTCCGACCAGGACATGGACGCGAAGGTCCACGCCCTGGCCGATCCGCTGCTGGGGGAGGCTTCGACCCAAGAGATGATTCGCGCCTGCCG
>JAPOQB010000501.1 GCA_026710965.1 Deltaproteobacteria bacterium
CAGGCTTCGCTCTCCGTTAGGGCCTGGGCCGCGCCGCCAACGGTTCCCGCCACAAATGCCGCGGCGACCTGCAAAGGGTTTGCACCGGAGGCTGAAGCGCCGATGGCCGCAGTCAACCCGTCGGATAGTCCTTCGCTGACGATGTCGGTTGCACACTGTCCGATATCCGCAGCGCTTGGCCCAGTACCCTCATCTCCGCTGTCGTCTGACGAACTGAAATCGCTACTGTACTCGTTGTCGTCTTCGTGTGCGCCCGTGTCGTCGCACGAGCAGGAACAACTGCAACTACAGTTGCAACCGCAACCACAGCCGCATCCGCACCCGCAGCCACAGCCGTGGATCTCCAGGTCGAGGTCCTCGGCTTCCGCGTCCAGCATCCATGGGACCGCTATGATAGAGTTTTGTGAAGAAAAGTCAAGAATCTGCATATTTTTGTCCTCCGTGTGTTGGTTTCCTTGAACAACATGTAAGCGCCTACAGGTATTTAGAATCGTCCGCTCGGGCTCGGACTTTAGCCCTTGCTTGCCGTGGAGGACCGATTTTCCGCGATGGCTGGGGTAGGTCCGACGGTTGGGGTACGGGAGGGGTCAAACACCCCTGGGTTCGGTTCCGGGCGTGCCGGGTTTCACCGGCCGCCGGATGAGCAGAGTCAGTCCAGAGCACACGACCTGCACCGCGATGAACAGTTTCAGGGAGAGGTTGTAGCTGCCGGTGTAGTCGTAGAGGTAGCCGAAGAAGGGCGCGCCGGCGGCGGCGAAGAGCAGGAGAATGGGCACACTGAGGCCCCGGACGGTGCCGAGGGAAATCCGGCCGAAGTAGTTGGCCCACATCACTTCCTGAAGCACCTGCGCGCCTCCGAGGCCGAAGCCGTAGAGGAAGAAGGCCAGATACAGTCCGTTCAGTTCCCGGGTCTGCATGGCGGCGACGAGTCCCACCGCCTGTATGACGAAACTCAATGAGGTGCTCTTGCGCACGCTCATCCGCTCGCTGATGAAGCCCAGCAACAGGCCGGAGCCGAGCTGGGTCCCGGCCATGACCATCACCACGATTCCCGCCTGGGGGTCCGAGTAGCCCATGTCGGAGATGAACGAGAACACGTGCAGGTTGAAGCCGGCGATGCCGAGATCGACGGTGCTGAAGATGAGGGTGATGAGCCAGAAGGTCGAGGTTCGGACCGCTTCCCGCCGGGTCCACGTGACGTCGGCCGAAACCGGCGCGCTCCGGGACGGGTCGGAACTGGAGGCGGGCTGGGCCCCGTAGGGCCCCGGCGCGCCGTCCGGGTGGAGTCCCATGTCCTCGGGACTCCGGCGCATGAACACCGCCGCCGGGATCAGGATCAGGAAGACCACCAGGCCGCCGAAGAGCATCCAGACGCGGCGCCAGCCGATGGCGGTCAGGAGGTAGGCCACCACCACCGAGATGGTGGTCTTGGACAACCCCTGTCCCACATGGGCGATGGCCACGGCCCGGCCGCGCATTCTCACGAACCAGCGGGAGACGGTGACGTTGATCACGAAGTAGCACACCAGCGCGTGGCCGATGGACACCGGCCCCACCCGTAACGCGGTAAACTCCCAGAAGGTCCGGGCATATCCCAGCAGGATGAAACCGGCGATGGAGATGGTCGCGCCGATGACCATGAGCCCCCGGGCGCCGTAACGGTCCAACAGCGAGCCTACCCAGGGCGACACGATGGCGTAGGCCACCAGCTCGAAGGAACGCATGAGCGAGAATACGCCCCTGGAGACGCCGAGATCGGCGGTAATCGACTTGAGCAGCACCCCGAGGGTGCTGGAGAGGTAGAAGGGACAGGCGAGCTGGATCACGAAGCCGCTGGCCACGATATACCAGCCGTAGAAGAGCTTCGGTCTTGCGGACTGCTGCATGTCGTTGAGTCGTCCGCCCGATCACCGGGCCGGTTCGAGGCCCGCCGGCCGTCTGGGTCTCCGTATCGTCAGCGTCAGCACCGACGAGCACAGCAGCACGGTGATGAACAGGAAGAACGAGATCCTGTAGGATCCGGTGTAGTCGTTCAGGAAACCGAAGAATGGCGGGCCGCAGACGCCGAACAGCAGCACGATCTGCAGCGCCGCGCCCCGAACGGTGCCGAGGGAGAGCCGGCCGAAATAGTCGGCCCACATGACTTCCTCCAGCACCTGGACGCCACCGAGCCCCAGGCCGTACAGGAAGAAGCCGAGGTAGATGGTTCGGAGGTCCTGGCCGGTGACCGCCACCGCCATCCCGATGGCCTCCACCAGGAACAGGAACGAGATGATCTTCCGGATACTGATACGCTCGCCGGCGAAACCCGAGAGCAACCCCGAGGTCAGTTGCGTCCCGGCGATGACGGTCATGGCGAAGGCGGCCTGGTACGTGGTGTATCCCAGGTCCGACACGTAGGCGACCACGTGAAGATTGACCCCGGTGATGCCCATGTCCACCATGCCGAACACCAGAATGATGAGCCAGAAGGTGGACGTGCGCCGCACCTCCTTTCGGGTCCAGCGGATTTCGGGTTCCCGCTCTTCCCCGGTCCTCACCGCCGGCCCTTGTCCATCCGCCGTCGCGTTCCGTGGTTCGGGCCCGGCGTCGCCGTCGGGATGCAGCCCCATGTCTTCCGGGCTCCGCCGCATGAAGATGGCTACCGGGATGACGGCGAGCACCACCACCAGCACCCCGAACAGCGTCCACACCTGACGCCATTCGATGAACGCCAGCAACCAGGCCACCACCAGGGAGATGGTCACCTTGGCGACGCCGTGACCCATGTGGGAGATGGCTACGGCCCGCCCCCGCATCCGCACGAACCACCGGGCTACCGTGACGTTCACCACGAAGTAGCACACCAGCGCATGGCCCACGGCCATCAGGGTCATGCGCACGGAGGCGAACTGCAGGAAGGAATACACCTGCCCCAGCAGCAGAAACCCGACAGCCGAAAGGGCCGCGCCGGTGACCATCATGCCGCGTGGGCCGTACCGGTCCAGTTTGGTTCCCACCCAGGGGGCCATCAGGGCGTACAGGAGATGCTCTCCCGAACGCAGCAGTGAGAAGACGCCCCGGGACACGCCGAGATCGGCGGTTACCGGTTTCAGAAACACGCTGAGGGTGCTCGAAAGGAAGAAGGCGCAGGAGATGTTGGCGAGGAAGGCGGCGCCGACGATGTACCAGCCGTAGAAGATCCGCGGCTTTCCCGCGGCGCGTGTGGAATCAGGTGTCACGGCGGAGGTCGGTCACACGCACATCACGCCGTGGCACGCGCGAGCCGTTGCTGGTAACCCGCCAGGTCGATGTCGAACAGGCGTGCGGGATTGTGCGACAGGATCTTCTCCTTTACCGCGTCGGAGATGTCGGCGCGCTCGGCGATCTCGGCCATGCAGTTCTCGCGCGCCTCGGGATGCGGCACGTCGGCGGATACGCACACCTGGTCCTCGCCCATGACCTCGATGACCGTGGTCAGCAGCCGTTCGTCGCCCTCGGCGGTGAGGTAGAGGTTGCCGTCCTGGAGGTAGTCGGTGGCGTGCCGCTTGGGCACCGGCCGGCCGTTGACGATGGCGACGTCGTAGTAGCGGCGCATCCGGTCCGTGACGTAGGGCACCCAGTCGCCGCCGGCCTCCAGAAAGGCCGCCCGCAGGTCCGGAAACCGGTCCAGCACCCCGCCGCCGGTCATGCTGAAGAACCCCATCATCACCGGCATGGTGAAGCTCAGCATGAACGACTCGTAGACGTCGTTGCAGCTTTCCATGAGGCCGGGATGGCTCCAGCCCACGTGCACGCACAGCGGCAGGTCGTGCTCCACCAGGGCGGCGTAGATGGGGTCGTGGCTGGAATGGTGCAGCAGCTTGTCGCCGGCGGTGCCGAGGGGGAAGACGCACTGGGCTCCCAGCTCCCGTGCCCGGCGTATCTCGGCTACGGCCTCGGGGACGTGACGGAAGGGGATCAGCGCGCCCCACTTGAGCCGTTCCGGGGCCTGGGCGCAGCGCTCGGCGAGCCAGGTGTTGTAGCTGCGCATGAGCGCGGCCTCGAAGTCCAGGTCGGGGGTCAGATGGGTCAGCACGGCGGTAGGGAAGAGCACCGAGATGTCGATGCCCAGCTTGTCCATGTCCCGCAGTCGTTCGGGCACGTCGTCGAGGGTCTGGCTGCCGGCGGAGAAATCCTTTTCCCGCGCCAGCGTGGAGGAGACCGGGCTGCCGCTCTGGGTGCTGCCGGGCATGCCCGGACGGGCGTGGATGCGGCCGTCGATGAGCCAGTAGCTGTCGTTGCGCGGCAGCCCGGGTGTCCCCGCCAGGTTCAGGTGGATGGGCCGCCGGTCCCGGAACCGCGGCTCCAGGTGTTCCCATGTGGCCTCGCATTCCTCGACATGGGAGTCAGCGTCGATGACGGGCAGTTGGCTCATGCTTCTCTCCTACGGCAGCGGGGTACGGTGCGCGCGGGCTCGGTCCGTTCAGGAAGACTGTTTAACGAGTGTGGTGTCTCACGAAACGCTTATGAATCTGCGGGTATGTGAGACACCACACTAGGCAATCGCTTCGTCCGAGTCAATCTTTGCCCCCGGCCGGCCACAACCGCAGGTCGAAACGGCGCATCCAGTCGAGCCCCGTGAGCCACACGGCCAACACCGAGACGAGCAGGAGCGAATTGGCCACGGTGAACGATACGAAATAGCTGCCGGTGAGATCGTGCAGCGCGCCTCCCAGCCAGGCGCCCAGGCCGCCGCCGACGCCCACGCTCATGACGGAGAACCCAAAGATGGTCCCGAAGCCCTTGCCGGCGAAGATGTCGGCGGTGATGGCCGACAGGATCACGGCGCGGGAGCCGAAGGCGATGCCGAAGCCGCCGACGTAGACGTAGAGCAGCCAGGGCTGCGACGTGTCCGTGGCCAGGGTGAGGGCCAGGACGCCGACGGCCGCGCAGGCGATGTTGAGGGAGTAGGCCACGATCTTGGTGTAGGCGTCGGCGAGGTAGCCGAAAGCCACCCGTCCCACGGCGCTGACGAAGGCCATGACGCCGAAGACCCCGGCGGCCCAGATGTGGCTGTAACCGATGTCCACCACGTGGGCGACCTGATGCGTGATGATCAGCATGGTGCCCACCGAGCCCAGCATCCGGGAGATGAACAGGCTCCAGAACTGTATGCTCCTTAACGCCAGGGAAGCCGACCACTCGCCCGTCCCGGCGGCGGCGCCCTTGGCTCTCGCCGGCTCCCGCGCACTTTGCGGGCTGGGCCGGTAGGTGCTCCACACCAAGGGTATGATGACGATGAGGATGGTCGCCGCCAACGCCTGGAACACCCGCGGCCAGCCCCACAGGGAGATCAGCCACTGACTGAGGGGCGAGAGGATCAGGGTGCCCACCCCCACCGCCCCGTAGACGATGCCCAGGACGAGACCCCGCCGGGAGGGGAACCACTCCGACACCACCACCACGTGGGGGATCACGCCGCCGGCCGCGAACCCCAGCGAAACCACCACCCCGAAATAGAAGTAGAGCTCCCACGCCGTGCTCACCCGGCTGCACAGGAGCAGGCCGGTGGCCAGGACGACGCCCCCCGCGATGACGACCCGCCGCGGCCCCAGGCGGTCGGTGAGCCGTCCGATGAAGGGCGATACGACGGCGTCGGTAACCAGATTCGCCGTCTGAAGCCCGGCGGTGACCGCGCGGCTCCGGTGAAAGGTATCGAGGAGCGCCACGAAGAAGACGCCAAAGGAGGTGTGGAGGCCGCGAATGAAGCCGAAGGTCAGCGAAGCGGCTCCAGCGACGACCCACGGGCGGTCGGCGGTGCGGGGCATGGCCACTACAGAGCCTCGTTCCCGACTCCGGAACCCGGTTTGTGCGGGGGCTGGATAGCCAGGACCAGCAACGCCGAGACCAGCAGCGCGCCGACGAAGACGCTGAACGACAGGGAATAGCTGCCGGTGTAATCGTGGAAGAAGCCGAAAAAGGGCGGGCCGACGGTCGTGCCTATGCGTGTGATCATGATTCCCAGGTTGCGCACCCGGCCCAGGGAGACGCGGCCGAAGTAGTTGGCCCACAGCAGCTCGCGAATCACCAGGATCCCGCCCAGGCCGAATCCGTAGATGACGAAACCCAGGTAGACGGAGGCCAGTCCCCAGGGCGCCAGGGCCAGCCCCAGGCCGCAGACCTGCAACAGGAACTGGGCGGCGGCTGCCTTGCGCACGTCGATATGTTCGCCGACCACCCCCCAAATGAGGTTTCCGGCCATCTGCGTCAGCGACATGACCGCCATGACCGTGGCGGCGATCCCGGGTGAGTAGCCGATGTCCGTAATGTAGGGATAGATGTGCAGGTTCAACCCGATGATCCCGAACGTGACGGTACCGTAGGTGACCACCAGCAGCCAGAATGTGCCGGTCCGGACGGCCTCCCCGCGCGTCCATGTGACATCGGCCGCGGGCGCCTGAAAGACCGGCTGTTCCGAAGGCTTGCCCGGAGAGGGTTGATGGGGCGCCAGGGCGCCGTCCGGTTGGAGGCCCATATCCTCCGGGCTGCGCCGGACCACCAGGAAGGCCGGCAGCACCACCATGGCCAGGGTCAACAGGCCGAACACCATCCAGGTGTTGCGCCATCCCACCAGCGCGAAGAGCCACACGGCGAGCAGGGGCATGCTCGCCTTGGCGAGGCCGTTGCCGGTGTTGGCGACGGAGATGGCGCGGCCCCGCTTGCGGATGAACCAGCGCGAGATCATGACGTTGACCACCATGTAGCTCATGAGGGTATCGCCCACGGTGACAGGGAGCCATCGACCGACCATGAACTGCCAGAACTCCTGGACCTGGCTGAGCAGTATGAACCCGGTCCCTCCCACCAGCGCCCCGGTCACGATGAGCCAGCGGGCGCCGTAGCGGTCGATGAGGGGCCCTACCAGGGCGGCGATCACCGAGGAGAACATGACCTCGCCACTCCGGATGAACGAGAAGACCCCGCGGGAGATGCCGAACTCGGCTGTGAGGGGCTTCAGGAAGATGCTGAGGGTGCTGGATAGGGCAAAGGACGAGCCCAGGTAGCAGATGAAGCCGACACCGACGATGTACCAGCCGTAGAAGATCTTTCGTGTCACGATATTGAGTTGGTTTACTGGCGTGCCGCGTGAATGGCAACCATGTCCCGGGGGGGCTCTATTGGCGCAACATCGTGCGCGCTTGCGAAAATCCCGGCGGTCTGCCGCGTTTTCCGCCCGCATCCCCAAGACTCTCCTTGACAGGGTAGGGTAGGGACCTTAAATATTTCTCAGTGAATGAATGGATGGAAAGGCGTTACGGGAACCGGTTACGGTCTAATAGAACGGACGGTACCAGCGATGAGGGAAGAAACGAAAGTCACAGAGTTTGCTGCCAAGGCCCGGGAGCCCGGCGACGCCGGCCCGGCCCAGGAGCGCGCCATGGCCGATGCCTTCGATGCTGTGACATTGTTCGACGCCGATGGCGTGGACGCGGCCCAGTATACGGACACGGTCCAGCGGAAGACGCCACTCGAACCCGAGAAGCACTTGCTGCTCGCGATTCTTGAGGATGCCCTCGCCTGCTATCGCAAGAACCTCTTTGCCCGGACTGCCAAGAAGCAGGCAGCTTTCCGGGACGCGGAGGAATGGATCTTTGCCACGGACGACGAGCGTTTCCTCAGCTTCGAGTCCGTTTGCGGGGTGCTGGGGATAGAGCCCAGCTACTTGCGCCGGGGCCTTTCGGAGTGGAAGCTGCGCAAGGTCAAGACGCGCGCCAGCGCCCCGGCCGAAGCGGCCTGAAGGCGGGGATCGACCGGCGATGCGGTGCGGGCAAAGCGGGCGGGTTTGACACCCGCCCCTACGGTGTATTTCCCGACCGCTTGAACTCGGTGCGGAGTTCCGAGGCGAGCCGCCCCAGCCGGTAGGTCTTCCAGTCGATAAATCTCGCGTAGCCAGCCAACCTCGGGTGCACCGCGCCGATCTGGCGCCACATCTCCTGGGTTATGGACCGGTAGTCGGGATGCCCCTGGGGCATGGTCCGCAACTCGCCGATGTGCACCGCCTCCCGCAGATTCATCTTCATATACCACCGGGTGCGGTAGGCGAACGGGACCACGTACTGGGCCTGCCGCGGATGGTCCGCCCGGATCCGTTCGTGGACCTCGGCCGCGTGGTCCATGCAGCGCCGGTAGTCGTCGTCGAAACCCGCCTCGGTGATCTCCGGGGGCGTGTCATAGCCGTGCGCGGTGGTGAAGTCCTGCCGTTCCTGGCTGAGCAGGCGATGGCGCTGGAGGTCGCGGTAGGCCCCGAGGTTGCCGATGATGTCGAAGGTGTAATAGACCTGCTCCAGCGCCCGTCCCGGCTTCTCGCGCCGGTGTTGCCGCCCTTTCATGTAGGCGTCGAGCACCGCTTGCTTCCGTTCGTCCGGGAGGCGCGCCGCCAGCTCCCTCAACTGGGACAGCGGGTGCGTCGCGTGGGGGTAGAGGATGGCGGCGATGATCCTCTCCTCGGCCTGCCCGTCGTAGTCCACCAGCGTTACGGCCGGCGCTTCTCGCGCCGGTCCGGTCACCAGCTCCCCGACCAGGGCGCGGGTCTGTCCGAAGGTCTCCGAGAGATAGGAGCTCGGCTGCGCCCGCTTCACGAACGAGGGAATCAAAGTGCCGAGCTGCTGGTGGATGGCGGCGCCGAGGTCTCGCAGCTCCGCGAGATCGCTGGAATAGCATTTGGACAGCAGGTATTCGAAGGCCTGTCCCACTCCGAAGAGCCCGACGTTGGTCCGGGTCGCCGCCGGCAGGTAGCCGCGCAGGATGTCGCAGGCGTGGGCGCGCACGGTGGAACGATAGGCGCTCTCCGCCCATCGGGCGAGGGTCTCGTCCTGCCGGACTTCGGCGTAGGTGACGGTTTCGCCGGTGCGCGGGTGGCGCAGTTCCGTTCGCTCCAGCGGAACGGCCCGCCGGACGTGCTCGATCATCGGCTCCATCTGCCGCGAATAGGTCTCGAACAAGACCTCCATGAGCTTCTGGTAGTCCCGGGCGTGTCTCGATTCGGCGAGGGCCGGCTCGACGAAGAACAGGTGCCGTCCGGACGAGTCTTTCCGGTCGAAGCGCACGTAGCGGGTCGACTTCTCAAGCGGCGCGATGCCGATGCGCGCGTCCTCGAGGTACTTGGCGGCGACGTTGGAGATTTCCTCGCAGGCGACGTGGGCGCCCCCGAGCTGGGCCACGGAATCATCGCCGTAACCGATGAGCACGCGGTCGTAGAAGGCGCGGGCGCGACGCACCGCGGGGTCGTCGCCGCTGGCCGGCGCGGGCGCGCCCAGCACCGAAGAGAGGTCGGCGTCGCCTAGGAATTCATCGAGAAACGTACGCCGGAGGTCCTTGGCCGACCGGCTGTAGCGGGAGAAGAGCGCCCCGGCCACTTCCTGCGGCAGCCTCAGGCCGAAGACCGGCCGGTCGACGTTGGTGAAGAAGGGCGCGAGTCGCTCGCGTTCGGCCGGAGTGAAGTTTTCCATGGAGATTTTGGGAGAATATCGGTTGCCGTGTTAAAATCCAACCAAATGCGGCGATACGCGTTGTGTGCCGCCTGAATCATCTGGCAAACTTGTTTTGAGAGACCCGTTTCAAGGAGTTTCCAGTCCATGAGCGACGCCAACCTCGACGAGCTGTGCATCAACACCATCCGTACACTCTCCATTGACGGCGTCCAGCAGGCCAACTCCGGGCACCCGGGCACGCCCATGGCCATGGCCCCGGTGGCCTACTGCCTGTGGCAGCGTTTCCTGCGGTTCGATCCCGACGATCCCATCTGGCCCAATCGCGACCGGTTCGTGCTGTCGGCGGGGCACGCCTCCATGCTGCTCTACTCGATGCTCCACCTCACCGGGGTCAAGGCGGTGAGCAAGGACTACGAAACCCTGGGGGCCCTCTCCGTTCCGCTCGAAGCCCTGAAGCAGTTCCGCCAGTTGGACAGCCGCTGTCCCGGCCATCCGGAGTACCGCTGGACCTCGGGGGTGGAGACCACCACCGGGCCCCTGGGGCAGGGTGTGGCCACCAGCGTGGGCA
>JAPOQB010000430.1 GCA_026710965.1 Deltaproteobacteria bacterium
ACGGCGGCCACATCGTCCGGATGCTCGAGCATCCGGGCATCCACGCCGGGCAGTTCGTGGGGATCGGCGCTCTGGAGAAACACCCGTCCACGGTTGCGCTGCTCCAGCAGCGCCGCGGAGATGGTCATGGTCCGGCCCACGCCTTCCAGCACCGTAGGGGGCCGCATGAAGATGTGGAAGTCGCCGGTGTCTCTCGAGGGAGCGCTCCTGGTCACCAGCCGGAAAGGGGGCACGGCCCAGTCCACCTCGAAGGCGCCGCGCCCCTCGAATCCCATGTGCAGCATGGCGTGGTCCTGATAGTTCTCGCCGACCCCCGGGCGGTCGTGCAGCACCTCGATGCCGTGGCGCTGCAACTCCGCCGCCGGGCCGATGCCGGAAAGCATCATGATGTGGGGACTGTGGAAGGCGCCCGCGGTGAGCACGACTTCGCCGCCGGCGACGGTTTCCCGCTTGCCGTCCTTCTCGTAGTTCACCCCGGTGACGCGGTTCCCCGAGAGCGTCAGGGACACCGCCGGGGCCTCGGCTATCACCGTCAGGTTGGGCCGGCCCCGGACCGGGTCCAGATAGGCCACGGTGGTGGACTGCCGCATGCCGTCCTTGATGTTGAAGGGCGATGTGCACAGGCCGTAGGGGTTGGGATCGTTCACGTCGCCCTCCGGCAGTCCGAGACTCCGGGCCGCATCCATGAAGGCCTGCACGGGTGTGGGCACCTCCTGGCCGAAACGGTACGGCCGCCTGAAATAGAGCGATCCGTCGTGGCCGAAGTCCGGGTTGCCGGGAGAGTCCTGATCGTTCTCGACACGCTTGAGAAACGGCACCACCTGCTCCCATGTCCAGCCGGGGTTGCCGGCCGCCGCCCACGCGTCCATGTCCGCCTTGATGGGACGGATTACCGACATCACGTTCACCGAGGAGCCGCCGCCCATGATCTTGCCGGCGAGCGAATAAAAGGTGCTGCCGTCGACTCGCCGCTCCGACGGGTACATGTTGATGAAGGGAGTCTCGAACAGCAGCCGCTCGCGCTTGGACGCCTCCGCCACCAGCTCGGGGATCGGCCGGGGGTCTGGGCCCGCCTCCAACAGCAGGACCTTTCGGTCCGGGTCCTCGGAAAGACGCGCCGCCGCCGCGCAGCCCGCCGAGCCGCCTCCCACCACAATCACATCGTAGTCGTTTGCCATGGTATCCTCTCGTGCTCGCAGGTCGGTTGTGGATTCAGATTGCAGCGTACCCATAACAAGTTCGATGTTGCCGTTCAACACGCCGCTGTGGCCGATTTTTTTCTTGACAACCCGCTCGGGGTGGACCTAGAGTTAAAGGAACTCGTTCGCGAACGAGCCAGAGCCCGGGCGCCGCATGTTCCGCGCATAGGTTCCCCGGCTCGGTCATCAAAGCCCGAGGAGGTGTCAGATGACAAAATCCAGTCCGCCCGACTCCCAGCGCCCGTGAAACACGGGCAGACTGGTCCCCGGCGCTTCGCCGGAGGCGGTTTCCCGGCTGACCGTCCCGACTCGGGTGTTGGATAACACAGCGGCGGGCCGCAGGTTGCGCCGCAAGATGTCAGGGGACAGGCAGCGGAGGATCGACGATCCCGGAAGACCGCCGGAGGTGGAGCAGACACCAGGGAACCAAGGAGAACAAGGAACGGTTAGTCGGCGTTGATGAACGCCAGAAGCGGGCTCTCCAGCGGAGGAGTGCCCGCTTTCTTTTAACCTCACCGAGGCAGAGCCATGTCGAAGCAGCAATCGGAAATCACCGGCTATCACGCTCACGTCTACTACGACCCCGGCAC
>JAPOQB010000694.1 GCA_026710965.1 Deltaproteobacteria bacterium
CGGCTCACCATAGTGGACGTCGAAGGCCGCAGGATCGTCAAGATCCGGGTGGAGGAAAACCGCCGGGTCAACGCCGCGGTGCAATAGCGCGCCGGGACCGCCGCGCTATCCCCCGCCGAATGCCTGGGCAAGATCCGAGAGCTTCTAGGACGCCCTCTGCGTGAGGCCGCGGCCCTGCAGAAGGGCTTCGGTTTCCCTGAGCAGCGCTTGTATCTCGGCGGGTCTGCCCACAGTCACCCGCATCATGTTCCGGAGTTCGGGGGGATCGAAGAAGCGCACCAGGACGCCCCGTTCCCGGAGCCCGTCGTGCAGCCACCGGATGCTGTCGCTGCCCCGCCGGGCCATGACGAAGTTGGCCTGGGAGGCGTGCACGTCGAAGCCCAGCTTGCGCAGCCCCCGGATCAGCGTCCGGCGGGTGCGCCGGATCCGCGCCACGTTCCGCTGCATCCATTCCACGTCCTCCAGGGCCGCGGCCGCCGCCGCCAGACTCAGGCGGCACAGGTTGTAGGAGTCTTTCACCTTCATCAGGCTGCGCACGATGTCCTCGTTGCCGAAGGCCAGGCCAACGCGCATGCCGGCCAGCGAGAAGGCCTTGGAGAAGGTACGCAGCACCACCAGGTTGGGAAAGCGCTTGACCAGCGCGATGGCGCTTTCGTCACTGTCGGCGAAGTCGATATAAGCCTCGTCCACCACCAGCAGGCCCGACACCGAACGCGCCAGGCGGGCGATCTCGCTCACCGGCTCCAGGGTCCCGGACGGGGCGTTGGGGTTGCACAGGATGGTGACCTTGCTTGACTGGAAGTAGAGCGGCGCCGGTACGGCGAAGTCGTCCGCATAGGGAACGGTGGCGCTCTCGCCGCCCTGGATGGCGATAAGCGTCTCGTACAGCGAGTAGGTGGGCACCGGATAGGCCACGCAGTCGCCCTCGCCCACGTAGCAGCGCATCAGTATGGACAGCAGCTCGTCCGAGCCATTGCCCGCCATGACGTTCTCCGGCCCGACGTTGTAGAGGGCGGCCGCGCGTTTTCGCAACTCCAGGGCCACCGGATCGGGATAGAGGCGCAGCGAGGAGGTGATCTCCTTGCGCACCGCGGCCAGCACCCTGGGCGACGGGGGATAGGGATTCTCGTTGGTGTTGAGCTTGATGAGATCAGCCTGCTTGGGCTGCTCTCCGGGCGTGTAACCTTCCAGATCTTCGATGTTTTTTCTGAGGATGGACTGCATCCGGAGATTCTACCGAGGCGGTGCGGGCATTGCAAATTCATCCCGGACTTGAACCGGGATCCCGGCGGGACGAGCGGGATGGCGGCTGCGCGGCCGCTCGCATGGGTTCGCGGCGACGTGTTCGAGGTCAGGGGATCAACTTCACTAGGGTGACCGTCAGGCCGACGATCCCGGCCGCCATGAGCCAGAGGTGCCGATAGATTTCGGCCTTGAACTCGGCAATGTCGGTCTTGAGCGCCGCAACGTCGCCCTTGGTAGCCACATCGCCGCCGATAGCGTCACCCACGGTGGCAACGACAGCCTCAGCCTGGATGTCGCCGAAGCCCGCCTCCTTGAGCGCCTTGACGGCCTTGTGGGTATCGAACGCGAACGTGCTCATGGCTGCCGATCATCATATCAGCCATCGCGCGTCGTATCCATTCTAAACCAATTGTTTCAATTTCCTTGGTTTTCATCGCCTTGAACCGGCTCCGGCGTCACGCGGCGTCGGCCACCTCCGAGGCCGACACCGTCAGGCCGGTGCCGTCGTGGTCCACCACCACGCGGCTGTGGTCCTTGACCTCGCCGGCCAGGAGCTTCCGGGCCAGGGCGGTCTCCAGTTCTTTCTGGATCAGCCGCTTGAGCGGGCGGGCGCCGTAGGCGGGGTCGTAGCCGGTGTCGGCGAAGTGGTCCTTGGCCTTGCGGGTGAGCTCCAGGCGGATGTGGCGCTCGCCCAGGCGCTCGCGCAGGTGGCCGAGCTGGATCTCGACGATCTCCCGGAGATCGTCCCGGGTGAGGCCGTGGAACACCACGATGTCGTCCACCCGGTTCAGAAACTCCGGCCGGAACTCCCGGCGCAGGGTGTCCAGCACCTCCCGTTTCATGGCCTCGTAGCCGCTGTCGTCGCCGCGGCCGCTGTAGTTCAGGATGAGCTGGCTGCCGATGTTGGAGGTCATGATCACCACCGTGTTCTTGAAGTCCACGGTGCGGCCATGTCCGTCGGTCAGGCGCCCGTCGTCGAGGATCTGCAACATGACGTTGAAGACGTCGGGATGGGCCTTCTCGACCTCGTCGAACAGGATCACCGAGTAGGGGCGGCGGCGCACCGCCTCTGTGAGCTGCCCGCCCTCGTCGTAGCCCACGTATCCCGGCGGGGCCCCCAGGAGCCGCGCCACGGTGTGCTTCTCCATGTACTCGGACATATCGAGACGGACCATGTTGGCCTCGTCGTCGAACAGGAACTCCGCCAGCGCCCGGCCCAGCTCGGTCTTGCCCACCCCCGTGGGCCCCAGGAAGATGAACGAGCCGATGGGCCGGTGGGGGTCCTTGAGCCCGGACCGGGCGCGCACCACCGCATCGGCCACCGCCGACACCGCCTCGTCCTGGCCGATGAGGCGCTTGTGCAGGTGCTCGCCCAGGCGCAGCAGCTTGTCCTTTTCGCCCTCCAGCAGCCTCGACACCGGCACGCCGGTCCAGCGCGACACCACCTCGGCGATGTCGTCCTCGTCCACCTCTTCCTTGAGCAGGACCCCTCCGTCCCCGGTCTTGAGGCTCTCCTGCTGCTGGGCGAGATCGTTCTCGAGCTGGCTCAGCTTGCCGTACTTGAGCTCGGCCACGCGGTTGAGGTCGTACTCGCGCTCCGCCTGCTCCATGGCCCGGCGGGTCTCGTCGATCTCCTCCTTGAGCTTGCGCAGCCGGGCGATGGACGCCTTCTCCATCTCCCAGCGCGCCTTGAGCTTGTTGGCCTCCTCCTTGAGGTTGGCGAGCTCGTTCTCGAGCTTGGCCAGACGCTCCCGCGAGGCGCTGTCGCTCTCCTTGCGCAGGGCCTCGCGCTCGATCTCGAGCTGCATGACCTGGCGGGAAGCCTGGTCGAGCTCCGCGGGCATGGAATCGATCTCGGTGCGCAGCTTGGAGGCGGCCTCGTCCACCAGGTCGATGGCCTTGTCGGGCAGGAAGCGGTCGCTGATGTAGCGGTGCGACAACGCCGCTGCGGTCACCAGCGCGCCGTCCTTGATGCGCACCCCGTGGTGCAGCTCGTAGCGCTCCCGCAGCCCTCGCAGGATCGAGATGGTGTCCTCCACCGTGGGCTGGTCCACGGTCACCGGCTGGAACCGCCGTTCCAGCGCCCGGTCCTTCTCCACGTACTTGCGGTACTCGTCCAGGGTAGTGGCGCCGATGCAGTGGAGCTCGCCCCGGGCGAGCATGGGCTTCAGCAGGTTGCTGGCGTCCATGGCGCCCTCGGCGGCGCCGGCACCCACCACCGTGTGCAGCTCGTCGATGAACAGGATCACCTCGCCCGAGGACTCCTGCACCTCCTTGAGCACGGCCTTGAGGCGTTCCTCGAACTCGCCCCGGTACTTGGCGCCGGCGATGAGCTGTCCCATGTCCAGCACCACGATGCGCTTCTGCTTGAGGCCCTCGGGCACGTCGCCCGCCACGATACGCAGCGCAAGCCCTTCCACGATGGCGGTCTTGCCCACGCCGGGGTCGCCGATGAGCACGGGGTTGTTCTTGGTGCGGCGCGACAGCACCTGCACCACCCGGCGGATCTCCTCGTCCCGCCCGATGACGGGATCGAGCTTGCCCTGGGCGGCGAGCTGGGTCAGGTCCCGGCCGTAGCGTTCCAGCGCCTGGTAGGTGCCTTCCGGGTTCTGGCTGGTGACGCGCTGGTGCCCGCGCACCTTCTGGAGCGCGCCCAGCAACGTGTCGCGGCTGACGCCCTGAGCCCGGAGCACCTGGCCGGCCTTGCCGCCCTCCTCGAAAATGGCCAGCAGCAGGTGCTCGACGCTGATGTAATCGTCCTTGAGGCCCCGGGCCTCGTCCTCGGCCCGGGTGAACAGCCGCGAGAGCCGCTGGGTGACGTACGCCTGATCCGGGCCGGCCCCCGCGCCCGTGCCGGTCACCTGCGGGACGCGGTCGAGCTCCTGCTCGAGCCCCTGCTTCACCGCGGCC
>JAPOQB010000699.1 GCA_026710965.1 Deltaproteobacteria bacterium
CGCGTGCTGGTCAACCACTACATGAACGCGTGGTCGCTGCTGCCGTGGCACCCGAAGGAGCACGAGCGTACGGCCAACGCCGACCACCGGGCGGTGGAGCCGGTGGCGGGCGTGGACCCCTACGCATGGAAGGGATACGAACAGCCCCCGCGCCGCGTGTACCTGCGCCGCTGCAAGGCGAACGAGGCCGCCGCCGCGGAATAGCGCACGCCTCGGCCCATGCCGGCCACGCATCCGGTCGTACCAGCGGGCACCACGCAGCCTCGCCCGCGCCAAAAATCCAACTCCTCGGGGTTCCGGGCATGCGTCCGGTTCTGACGTACCACGCCGCTAAGTTGGTCCCGTCATGGCATCATCTCTCATCAACGCTTATGAGCGGCACCTGGTCTACACCTACCTGTTCAACCTCGTCGCACGGCCCGCGGACGCCCGCCTGCGGCACGTCACCGATCTGGATTGCGTACCCGATTGGATCACCGAACACGCGGACGTGCTGCAGTGCGACTCGTACCTGGGGCGCATCGACTGGTCGCGCTCCGATCTGCGCAGAATGCTCGGCTCCCTGCGCGACCGCGGCAAGAGCCCGCGCAGGGATCTGACCGCACGCCACCTGCGGCGGCTCGCCCGAACGGCGGGCCTGTCCGCGCTGGACCTGGCCATCCTGGAAGTGCTGATCCGCTACAAGACCAGCCCGGTTATCGAATCGCTGCTCGACCGGATCGACCGCCCCACGTGGCCGTACATCTTCGGTCTGCGCAATCCGGTCCTGGCCGGGGTGCTGGGCGCCTCGCCAAACCGCCTCCGCGACCGGTTTGCGCCGAGTGCGCCGCTGATCCGGTCAGGCCTGGTGACCGTCGACAGCGACAACGACCCGGTGGTGGTGAAGCGGCTGCTGCGCCTGGCCGGGGCACCAGACGATGACAAGCTGGACGTGACGCACGTATTGCTGGGCGATCCGGTGCCGAGTGAACTCGAATGGTCCGATTTCGACCACCTGGGGCCGGACCGCCGCCACATCCGCCAGATCCTGAAGGGAGCGCTGAAGAGCGGCGCGACCGGTGTGAACATCCTGCTGTGCGGTCCTCCCGGCACCGGCAAGACGGAGTTCAGCAAGGTGCTCGCGGCGCGGCTCGGCGCGGACCTGTTCAGCATTGGTGAGGCGGACGAATCCGGGAACGAACTGACCCGTGCCGAGCGTCTCGGGGAGTTGCGGATGGCACACATGATGGCACGCGACCGCAAGTCGATCCTGCTGTTCGACGAGATGGACGACCTGTTGGGATCGGATGCCGACTGGTTCCCGCTGGCGCCGATGCATGCCTCCCGGACACGCGGCAGCGAGGGTTCGAAGGTGTTCCTGAATCGGGTGTTGGAGCAGGCTCCGGTACCGACCATCTGGATCATGAATGATGTTCGATCGGTCGACCCGGTAATTCTGCGGCGGATGATGTTTGCCCTGGAACTGCGCATGCCGCCGGCGTCGGCGCGGGCCAGAATCTGGGAGTGCCAGCTTGCCCGGCACGGCATCGCGGCCAAAGCGGGCACCGGCGCCGCGCTGGCCAGGGAATTCCCGGTAGCGGCAGGGGGGGCGGAAGGAGCGATCAAAGGGGCGGCGCTGATCGGCGGAGACGTGGCAGCGGTGCGCCGCGGAGTCGACAGCTTGATGAGGGTCATGCCCACCGAGAGCTGCTCCCCGCGGGAAGTGAAACTGCCGGAGCGGTACGACCCGTCGTTGATCCGGGCCGACACCGACCCGGTGCAACTCGCCGAACAGATCGCCGCGAGCCGGTCGCGCCGGTTCTCACTGTGCCTGGAAGGACCGCCCGGGAGCGGCAAGAGCGCCTACGTGCGCCATTTGGCCAACCAGCTTGAAATGCCGGTGCTCCACAAGCGCGCCTCCGACCTGCTTTCCCCCTACGTGGGAGAGACCGAGCACAACATCGCCGGGGCATTCCGCGAAGCGCGGGCCGCACAGGCGTTCCTGGTGTTCGACGAGGCCGACTCGCTCGTGGCCGACCGTCGTCTTGCGCAGCACAACTGGGAGGTGACCGCGGTCAACGAGATGCTCACGTGGATGGAGAGCCACCCCCTGCCATTCGCCTGCACCACCAACCTCGGCAGCGTCCTGGATCAGGCGACGCTGCGCCGCTTCCTGTTCAAGATCTCGCTCGGCTACCTGACCCCGGAACAGGTACGCGCCGCCTTTCGCCTCTACTTCAACCAGCCGGGTCCGGCGTCGGCGGCAACCCTGGCCAACCTCACGCCCGCCGACTTCGCCGTGGTGCGCGACCAGGCCCGGATCCGCGGTGGCCTCGGCGACCCCGCCGCCCTCGCCGCCCGGCTGCACGCCGAGAGCCAAGCCAAGCCCGCGCAGTCCGTCGCCATCGGCTTCGGCCTGTCCTCGTAATGCCGCCGGCGGAAGTGTACCTTCGAGCCGGCATCGCAAGGAGGAAACGGATGGCCTACGAACGGGCGGCCGACATCGTGCGGCTGGCGCTGCGTCTCCAGGGAACCTGGCGCGGGCTGACGCTCGATGACATTCAGCGCGACTTCGAAGTGGCGCGGCGCACGGCCGAACGGCTCCGCAACGCGGTCGAGGACGTGTTCGGACCGCTCGACCCGGTGGTTACCGGCGAGCGGCGCCACCACTGGCGGCTGCGCGCGGCCACGTTGCGCAGCCTCGTAACGGTATCCGCGGAAGAACTGGCGGAGCTGAACGCGGCAGCCGTCGCGCTCGACCGCACCGGCCTTGCGGAGCGCGCCTCCATGGTGCGCCTTCTCGCCGACAAGCTGCGCGCGCTGTTGGAGCAGGACGCCCTGACCCGCATCGAGCCGGACCTGCAGGCCCTGATGGTGGCGGAAGGCCTGGCGATGCGCCCCGGACCGCGCCCGCGCATGGACCCAGGTCTGCTCGCACTCTTGCGCGACGCCATCAAGAGCAGCAGCGTGATCGCCTTCGACTACCGGGCGCAGGCCACCGGCGAAGTGACCCGCCGCCAAGTGCAGCCCTACGGCATCATCTACGGCAACCGCGCCTTCCTGGTGGGCCACACCGACCGGGGCCCCAACCTGCACCTGTGGCGGCTGGCCAACATCAGCGCCGCCGATTTGAGCGGCGAACGGTTCGCTCGCAATCCCGCGTTCAACCTGCCGGACTTCGCCAAGCGCTCGTTCGGCACCTTTCAGGAAGACCCGGTCTCCGTGCAACTGCGCTTCGCCGCACAAGTAGCCGAAGACGTAAACCACTTCATCTTCCACCCCGACCAGACCGTGACCGCCAACCCCGACAGCTCCGTGAGCGTCCAATTCACCGCCGGCGGCCTCGACGAAATCTGCTGGCACCTCGTAACCTGGGGCACCCACGTCACCATCGACCACCCCACCCACCTCCGCCGCCGCATGGCCACCCTCTGCACCACCCTCGCCACCCACCATACGTAGATTTTGCAAGATCCTATTGAGTGCGTCCATTTCTGACGCACTCGGGTGGTAACCTCACTATCACTACCGCACAAGCCTGTCGCCGGCCGCGTTCTTTGCAAGCGTTCGCGCCGGCTGGTGTGCGTGCGAACGACGGCAAGGAGTATCTGTTATGTCGAAAAAGTCGGTAGGCACCGCCTACTTCCTCTGGGCCCTGGGCGGCCTGGGAGTTCTTGGATTCCATCGCTTCTACCTGGGCAAGGTAGGGACCGCGTTTCTGTGGATGTTGACGGGTGGACTGGCCGGGATCGGCGCAATCGTCGACGCATTCCTGATCCCGAAGATGGTGCGCGACTTCAACAACCCACAGCCCGGGATCAACATCAACATCGAGAACAAGCCCAACAACATCAACACGAACGTGAACAAGGACACGGGCGAGGACCAGTCCTGACCACCTATCAGCGATAGCAGGACGGAACACATGAAAAGAAAACTGATAAGAACCCTCACGTCAATCGCCCTGGTGGCCGTCTCAGCCTCACATGCCGGGGCGCAGCTGTCAGACATACAGTCTGGTCTTCCGGAGTACATGAGACTCAGGGTACATACCAAGGACGAAATTGTTGCATGCAGGGAAATTGACGGACTGACCGAATTCTTTGCGGTTGCATTGCAGGCTGTCAGAAGCGGACAACACATCTCGTGGCCGGCCATGCTGGCTGACCACCGTTGTGCTCTTCTCCGCCCCGGAGACGGAGTGATCGTGTTGGGGATCACCCCGGACGGCGAGGCTGTGGAGGAGGTGATCGAGCGTGGTCAATTCGAGCTCGATAGCGACACGTACGACCTCCTCAAGGTGGAGATAGTGCCAAACGCCGACTTGAACACCGACTATTTCCTGGTAGACGGCGACTTGGTTCAGATCAGCGGCGAAGGCACCATGTGGGTGCTGATCGACTACCTGGAAAAGTACGCGACGTATTGGTAGCTTGGAATCGGCCGTCAGCGACGTGTCAGAGCCGTCACGACGGTGGCGCGGGCACGTCGCTCGCCGAGTCGTCCCATCATTCTCATCTCCTGTTTGGGTCCCTCGCCGTGGCCGCGCAGCGGACGGTGGCGGCGGCGGCCATCAGCGCGCCGAACGCCATGCTGCTGCGACTAGATGATGAGCTTGGCAGAGGAATGCTGGAACAGATCGATGAGGTGGTCCCAGTCAGCCTGCCCGGCCGTGTCTGAAGAACAGGCGGCGGTAACGGGGATAGGGGTCTGGGGGAGGGGTGAGACTACCCCGCAACTGGCGGACTGCCGACCAGCCCGCGCGGCGCGCACCAACCTGGAGCGGCCAAATCGATGCCGATCTGTCGCCGATCTGATCGTTGTCCCTCGGCGCGGAAGGGACTCGATTTCTGCCGCCAGATCGGGGTCGCGCGACGCGTACTCCAGGATCAAACGCAGGTAGCCGGCCGGGGTGCCGATGTCGAGCCGGCAGCCGACCATGCGGCAGATCACGACGCGGCCCGCCCGCGCCAGATCCTCCCCCCCTCCCCCGGTGTAGTTGAACTCGCCGCCCTCGTGGCACTCCCAGCGCTCCTTCAGGGCCGGGTAGATCTCCGGCGCATACAGGTAGTGGCCGATGGAGGCGTCGCGGCTCGGCTCGGTGCCGGGCGCCGGCTTCTCCACGATGTCGGTCATGTGCAGTCCGTCGTCGGCCAGCGCCACCACGCCGGAGCGTTCCAGGTGCGGCGCGCCAAGTTCCGTGCACCTGCAGGGCCGGCCATCGCATGGAGGCGTGGATGAATCCCCAGGTGTCGTGTCCGGCCCGGCTTCGCCCGGCATTTCGGCGCGCAGCACAACCGCCGCCGCGTGAGACGATATCTTAGCAAATGGTACGGATAGTATGCTGGAACACGAAGGAACCAACTTCGCCCAATCGCGATGTAGACTAGTAGTATGCGACCTGATAAGGTGAAGTATGATCTCACGAGACACTATTAAAGAGCAGCTGAGGGTTGTCTCGCCGTACGTTGCACCTTTGATTCTCTATATCATCGTTCCAGTCTTCGCTGTCTTTTTCTTTAACCTATGGGATATATCCCCGTTTGTAGTCGCGGCCCTTCTAGCGATCCCGATTCTACTCATTGGTTCCTACAATGCCACCATTAGACGTAGAATTTCTCTGTTAGTTGTAAACCCGAACACAGGCATCTATCGACTTCTCTTATTCTTTCGAGCTCGCATACTCATCTCTTCCGTTGTTGCCATATGGACTTCCATATCCATACTATATTGGCTCTATTATGCTCTCAATTTCAGGGACTTGATGCTCGCGTGTATGATTCTTTCACTTATCCTTCTATTTTTCTTTAACATTGCATTTGACCGCTTCTTCAAAACTCTGTTCAACGAAATAGCGCCAACCTATTATCGCTTGCGTACTTGCACCCTCCTGGCTTCTACGTTGAGTGTACTCGCATTCTGTTTTTTCATATTTGTTGACAGCAGTCCTCCTCCTATATTTGGGTCGTTTTTCGCCGCCGTAGACAACCAACCAAGGTATAGTGGACAAAATCGCACCCTCAAAGCAGTATTTGACTATATGGCATACGCAACCGCTGCCTCAGATTACGGCGCGAGTGTCGTTCGTCGCGCCTACGACGGAGAAGTCGTTCGACTGTTGGTCCTGTTCCTTGTCTCGTTTCCTACAATCTATGGTATCACTTTGGGATCATCGGCGTTCCTCGTACCGTGTGACGAATACCGTGTGGTCGTCACTAAGCAGAGTGTGTTTCGCCTCGCAAGCGACGATACCGAGCGGGTCACCGATGGCGGTAAGGGCGGTCGTCGATCACTCGCTCCACTATTTTTGTGGCTGATTCTTATCCCAGATTAAGCGACTCGGCGGTCGACTAGGTCACAAGGACAGTCGAATAGGGGAGGAAAGTTGGCGATTTTGGAGTTCGAGATGTCGCGGGTCGGTCCGCGGTCCCGATTCGGCTTAACTGATGCGCTTGTGGCCTCC
>JAPOQB010000700.1 GCA_026710965.1 Deltaproteobacteria bacterium
CATGAACGCGTCCTGGGATCGGGAGACCGATGTTGTGGTGATGGGCTACGGGTACTCCGGCGGAATCGCGGCCATCGTGGCGCACGATCTCGGCGCCCGGGTGATGCTGCTGGAGAAGATGGAACATGCCGGCGGCAACTCCATTCTCTCCGGCGGGTTCTTCAGGATCACCGACGACGTGGACAAGGCCTTCGCCTACCTGAAGCGCATGTGTCTGAACACGGTTCCGGACCCGGTAATCCATACCTTCGCCAGGGAGCTTCGCACCCTCTCCGGTTTCATGAAGGAGCTTACCGACGAAACCGACATTCAGGTACAGGAACGGCACGGCACCGGCGGCACCTACCGCTTCGACGGCGGCCCTCCGGGAGACGCCATCGGGCTTCTGGCGGTGAAGAGCGAGGAGGCCCAGTGCTACCCCTGGCTCCAGGTCCACGGCACCGGCTGGATCGCCTTCAAGGTGGTGGACGACAACGTGAGCAAGCGGGACATCGACGTGTCCCTGTCCACGCCCGTGCGGGAGCTGATCTCGGACGAGCACGGAAGGGTGGTGGGAGTGGTGGCCGAGAGCGAGGGGAAGTCCCTGCGGATACGGGCGCGGAAGGGGGTGGTCCTGGCCGCGGGAGGCTTCGAGCACAACGAGCACCTCCGGCTCCAGTACCTCCAGGCGCAGCCGTTCTATCCCATCTGTGCTCCGGGGAACACCGGCGACGGCCTGCTCATGGGGCAGAAGGCCGGAGCAGGCCTGTGGCACATGTGGCACGTCCACGGCGGCTACGGCTTCAAGGCCCCGGAATATCCCATCGCCTTCCGGCACCGCATCCAGGGACGCCACGGTGCAAACCACTTGCCCAAGCCGGGGGAGGAGTTCTCGCTCAAGAGCGGTGACGAGGGGCCGAAGATGATGCCCTGGATCGTCGTCGACAAGTTCGGCAAGCGCTACATGGACGAATACCCGCCGGCGCCCCAGGACAGCCCCTGGCGCGACATGAGCCTCTACGACGTGCACGTCAAGGATTTCCCGCGCATTCCGTCGCACATGATCTTCGACGAGAACGGGCGCATCACCGGACCCATGTTCACGCCCATCAGCGACCACCCGTCCCGCCGCTACGAGTGGAGCGCGGACAACTCCGTGGAGCTGGCCAAGGGCTGGATCAGGCAGGCGCCCACCGTCGAGGAGCTGGCGCGAATCATCGGCGTCCCGGAAGACAACCTGGCGGCCACGGTGGCGCGCTGGAACGAGATCTGCGAACGGCAAGAGGACACCGATTTCCGCCGCTTCGCCGGGAGCCTTTTCCCCATCTTCAAACCGCCGTTCTACGCCGTGGAGGTGTGGCCCGTCATCACCAACACCCAGGGGGCGCTGGCCCACGACCAGGACCAGCGGGTGCTGGACGCCCACGAAAAGCCCATCCCGGGCCTGTACTGCGCCGGTGAGATGGGCGGGGTGTTCGGGCACCTCTACCTGAACTCCGGCAACAACTCGGAGGCGTTCATTACGGGTATGATCGCCGGGCGGAAGGTCGCGGGCGAGTCGCCTCCCGCCGGCGGTTGACAAGATGAGCGCTTCGGCCTAACCGCCGACGTGCGTCCGGATCGGACTTCCGTCGCCTTCCTCCCCCTTCTCGGAACTGCCGTTTCGGCCGGCAGGAGGGGTGACGACGTTCACGTGGTCATGCTTCGGCACGGGCGACGGCAGGCTGGGAGAAGCATCGAACTCGTGCACGAGTTTCGACAGCAGAAAGAAGATCTGCTCGACCGCGTTGGTGATCCGGATGACGCGGCCTCGTTGCCCGCCGTCAAGGGACGGGTCCACGGAATAGTGCTTGTTTCGCATCTCGCGCATCATCTCGCTGCGGTCGCCGGTCAACTCTTTCGCGGTCGCCCAGTCGTGTCGGTCGCCGTCCTCGACCGCGTCGAGCAACTGAAGGAGCACCGCATCGACCCCCTCGCAGACGGTCCCTCGGAGGTTGTCGTGTTGGGGCAGTTCCCGCAGCGCTTCGCACAGTCCGGCCGTTTGCTCCTCCAGCCAGGAAAACAGTCTCTGGCGGGTCAGCATCGAGCTGAGCTTTTCGGTGTTCTCCACCGTGTGATGCCCGTGCAGACCGGCCAGGAAGTTCTCTATTTCGGACAGCAGCCGCCTGTTCGCCTCGCGAAGTGATTCCAGTCCCGTCCCCTGCCGTACCGTGTCGAAGTACGCCGACACGACGCCCATCACGCGTCGCTGCTCCAGATCGGCCAACGTCAGCGCTGTCCCAACGTCTCCGAACCGGTGATCATGAATGAACTTCACCCTCGTGATCTCCTCCATCGGCGTTGGCGGCCAGAGCCGTTCGTACCACCGGGTCAACACTCCCAGGGCGAACAGCATGATCAGGGCGCCGAACCCGTCGAGAAAGATGAAGACGAGGGCCAGTTGCTGACTGAGAGACAGATCGAAGGAGAACACCAGCGCCTTCATCAGGGGAATGCCGAAATGCAGCTCGATGTACAACAGCACCGCCGCCGCGACACTCAAGGCGCCGTTGTAGGCAACCTGATGCATCGAGACCTGACGGGAGCTGCCGGTGAGCCGCACCGACAACAGGTACTGGATCAATCCCGATCCGAGACAGCTTCCGTAGGCGATCATGATGCACTGCTCGACGGAGATGACCCCGTGCACGGCCATGCCGATCCCCAGCACATAGACCGCGGTCGAGGACTGCACGATCGACGACAGCAATGCGGCCACCAGAAAAGCAAGCAGCAGCGAGCCGCCCACCCATTCCATGGTGCCGGCGAACCAGGGCTGGTGGGCCAGCGGCAGGGTCGAGTCCTTGAGCAGGAGCAGGCCGAAGACGATCATCGCTCCGCCGAAGAGAGCGCTGGCGATGGCCTTGTACCTGAGGGCCTTCTCGCTGGTCGCGACCAGGCCCGTAACGCCGAGAACGTAAAGCACGGCCAGCCTGATGTCGGAGGACACCACCAGGACCAGCAGCGTCCCGCCGAAATTTCCTCCCATGAGGAGGGTGATGGCCCCTTTCGTGGTGACGAGTCCCGTGCGCAACACGCCGACCGTGATGAAGGTCAGCGCGGGCATGCTCTGGGTAACGATGCCGAAAACCGCCCCGCAGACGAATCCCGCCAACCGGCGCTCCGCCAACCGGCTTACAGTGGTACGAAGACGGTGGCTGACCAGCGACCTCAGGTTGTCCGTCAGGAGCCACATGCCGACGGAGAAAAGGCCGAGGCCTCCCGCAATTCCGGCGAACACATCCATTATAGGGTCTTTACGCAGCTGCGATTCAGGAACAAGTCCGGGCCCGCACCGATGCCTCCTGAGAACTACGTATCATAACGGCATATTTTTGACATAATCGTAAACTATTTGACAATTCGTGTGTCTGGTCATGTTGATAGCGCCCAAGGGGTGGATGCGTACACCGAAGCCAGTGAACTTGTTGATTCAGGAGTCCCTGGTTTGCCTTCGGACTTGAGAGCGTCTACGGTGCGTTTGGTCGGGTGATGGATGAGCGTTCTGGTCACAGGAGGAACCGGCTTCGTCGGGATGCACGTGACGGCCCAGTTGGCCGATCTGGGGGAGTTGGTGGTCACATTCTCGGCCGAGGACGAGCTGGATATCATCTCTCGGGACTTTCTCGGGCCGGCGCGGCAACGGGTGGCGTGCGTCAAGGGCGATGTCCTGGATCTGGACACGCTCCTGGCGACCATGGAGCGGCACGGCGTGGACCGGGTCATCCACGGCGCGGCCATCACCGCCATCGGCGACCTGGAACCCGAGGCGGCGCGGCAGGCCGCGGTGGTCAATGTGGGGGGCACCGCCACCGTGCTGGAAGCCGCGCGTCTGGCGGGGGTGAAACGGTTCATTCACCTGAGCTCGGCGAGCGTCTACGGCGCCACCGACCCGGACGTTCCCCTGGATGAGGACAGCGAACCCGCGCCTCGGGGTATCTACGGCATCACCAAGCGGGCCGGGGAGGACATCGTTGGCCGTTACTTCGAGTTGTTCGGCATGGAAGGGGCGATCCTGCGCCTGTCGGCCCCCTATGGCCCGTTGGAACGCCCCAATCCCTTGCGTAGCGTCATGTCGCCCGTGTTCCACTGGTGCCGGGCCGCGTTGAACGGCGAGGAAGTGGAGCTGGCGGACGATCTCGTGCGCGATCTCACCTACGTCGCGGATACGGCCCGCTGCGTAGTCCTGGCGTTGTTCAAACCGGACCTGAACCATCAGGTCTATAACGCAAGCTGTGGTGAAAACCTTCGTTTCTCTGATATCCTTGCAAGTTTGGCGCGAGTCCGGCCGGGTTTCCGTTTCCGCCTCAAGGAAGGCGGAGCCCTGTCTCCATTCTTCCGCGACAGCCTCCGGGGCCCATTGTCCATGAGACGGGCGAAGGAAGATCTGGACTTCACGCCCCGATACGATATCGAGAGCGGACTGAGCCGTTACCTCGAATGGCTGGAACGCCATCCGATCTGACGGCCTTTCCGAGTTCTTCACACGGGAGCCGAGTCATGATCCCAAGGGCATTCGAGTACTTCGATCCACCGACCCTCGAGGAGGCGGTCCGTCTCCTCGAACGATATGGCGAGGACGCCAAGCTCATGGCCGGCGGGCAGAGCCTGCTGCCGATGATGAAGCTGAGGGTGCTGTCGCCCGCGCAGGTGGTGGATCTCTGGCGGGTGCCGGAACTCGAATATATCCGGCGGGACGACGGCGTCATCCGCATCGGCGCCATGACCACCCACTA
Organism: Deltaproteobacteria bacterium; assembly: GCA_026710965.1. Taxonomy (GTDB): domain Bacteria; phylum Desulfobacterota; class Binatia; order UBA9968; family JAJDTQ01; genus JAJDTQ01. Next base: position 4,755 of record JAPOQB010000700.1, read on the forward strand.
CGCGTTGAACAGCTCGCCGTTGATCCGGGACACGCTGCCGGCCCTGGCAGACGCCGCCCGGGTCGTGGGCGACCCGCTGGTGCGCAACCTCGGCACCATCGGCGGCAGCGCCGCCCACGCGGCCCACAACGCCGACTACCCGGCCGTGCTGGTTGCCCTCGGCGCCGCGTTCCGGGCGGTGGGACCAGGAGGGGAACGGACCATCGCAGCCGAGGATTTCTTCACGGATATGTTTACCACTGCCTTGGAAGCCAGCGAGATCGTGACCGAAGTCACGGTGCCGGTTCCGGAAGACGGGAACCGTAGCGCATACCTGAAGCTCAGCCGGCGGGGCACTGACTTCGCCATCGTCGGCGTGGCGGCGGCGTTGACCGAAGGCGAGGAGGGCCGCTGCACCGACGCCCGGGTGGTGCTGAGCGGGGTCGGCAGCGCACCCGTGCGGGTCGCCGAAGCCGAGGAGATACTCAGGGCAGGGCCACTGGTTACGGACCGTATTCGGGAGGCCGGCGAGGCCGCCAAGCGAAAACTCGACCCGCCGTCGGACGTCCAGGCCGACGCGCGCTACCGCGTCGACGTGTCGGGCGTCTACGTGAGACGCGCGGTCGCGGCGGCTTGGGGGCGCAAGCAATAGGGGGTTTCCGTTGAATTGGCGCCCTTCGACTTCGCTACGCTACGCTCAGGACGAACGGTGTATAACTGCGCTGCGCTCAGGACGGGCGGGGCATGACTGCGCTACCCTCGGGACCGGACGGCGGTTATCTACGCTACGCCTGGGACGAGTGGCGTATGACTACGCTACCCTCGGGACGAACCACGGTATCTGCTCGTCCCCGTCGAACGGCGGCCAATCCTCCATTCCGTTCGTCCTGAGCGTAGCGACAGCGGAGCGAAGTCGAAGGGCGCCAATTTGTCAGCAACGCCCCTGGAAAGACCACATCATGGCACGAACCATCCAGGCGACCGTCAACGGCCGCAAGTACTATGAAGAGAACGTCGAGCCGCGCTTGCTGCTCGTGCATTTTCTCCGGGACCGCCTCGGGCTCACGGGGACCCACGTGGGCTGCGACTCCACCAACTGTGGCGCCTGCACGGTCATGTTCAACGGCAAGGCGGTCAAGTCCTGCACGCTGCTGGCCGTGAGGGCCGACGGCGCGCGCATCACCACCATCGAGGGGGTGGCGGACGAGGACACGCTCCATCCGCTGCAAGAGGGCTTCTGGGAGAAG
>JAPOQB010000701.1 GCA_026710965.1 Deltaproteobacteria bacterium
CCCGGCCGCCGCGCTCCACCCGCGCCAGGGCGAACGCGTCGAGGATGTCCACGGTGCCGGAGCCGTCGATGTCGTCGGCAACGCTGGCGACCCTGGCCAACCGCGTGGTTTCCACCGGGGTGTATGTGCGCCAGAAAAGCACTCCCACCAGGAGGCTCGCGGCCAAGCTTCCGGCCATGGCCCAACGCCGCGCGGCCGGACGGGCCCGCCGCGGCCGCCGCTCGCCGAAGTGGGCCCGTGCAGCCTCGGCGATGCGCCGGTCCGTGTCCGGCGAAAGGACGGCCACGGACTGGTCGAGGCGGGCCAGGCCCTGGATCAACTCGCCGGGCAGATCGAAGTCTTCTTCGTCGCCGGCCGGGATGGTTCTGTCATCGTCGGGTTGCATGGTTTCATCCTGTTAAGCGCGCGAGCGCACCGAAAGGTTCACGGCTTGGCGAAATCCTTGATCTCGGGGCTGTCCCGCAGCTCCCTGACCGCGAGATGGAGCCGGGACTTGACCGTGCCCAGGGGAATGGAAAGGGTGTCGGCGATGTCCTGCAGGGACATGTCGTCGACGAAGCGCAACAGCACCGCTTCCCGGCGCTCGGGGGAAAGACGGGCCAGGGCCGACGACAGCCGCGCCGGGTCTCGCTCCGCCGGGTCGGCCGCGTTCGGGGCCGGCAGCCGGTCCGGATCGAACTCCTCGGAATCGTCCAGGCGCCCGTGTTGGCGCAGGGTGGATAGGGTCAGGTTCTTGGCGACGGGGTAGAGCAACGACCGAAGCTGCGCGGTCAGCACCAGCCCTTCGCCGGTGTGGGGAAACTTCTTCAGCAGATAGAGAAAGGTCTCCTGCAGTACATCGACCGCCGCCTCGCGGTCGGCGCCGAACCGCAACGCCACGCGCGTGACATAGTCGCGATGCCGCCGATAAAGCGACTCGAAGGCCCCAACAGCCTCATCCCGGCTGCCGCGGTTGCAGAGCTCCACCAAGTCCCTGTCGCTGCGTCGGTCCAACCGCTGTGCCATGGAGGAGGCAGTATAAGGCTTCCCCGGTGGCGGGGGAATTCCACGGCGTGCCTTACTCGCGAAATCCGGACTTCCCGGCCATCCACAAGCCCGTCTGGCGCAGGCGGCGGAACAACGGGTAGAAGAACCGCGCGCGCTCGGAGTTCGACCCGAACCACCGCGTAAGCCGGTTGAACCAGTCCGTGCCGGTGGTCATCGAGCCCAGGGCCGTCAGGGCCTCGGCGCCCTGGTAACGACGGCCCTCGAGCACCAGGATCATGCCGTCCTCGAGATCGCATCCCGCCCGCCGCAGCTCGGCTACAAGCTCAGGCGCATTCCTGCCGTCGATGAGCTGCAGGCGCTTCCCGGCGGGGGTCCGGAACCTGGACTTCCGCGCGTACGTCCGGCAGTAGATGCATTCGCCGTCGTAGAGCAGGAAGTCGTCCCGCGGGGATGTGGCGGCGGGCCCCCCCTTGCCCTCGGTTCCTCGTGAATTCACACGCTCACCTCGGGGGCCACCCCCGGGACCGTGTCTCTCCCGCACGGCTCAGTCGATGGGTTCGTACCGCTTGACCACCGCGCGGGCGCCCTGGAGGGCACGGGAATGCGATTGGATCTTCTGGTGGTCTTCGCTTTCGCGATAGCGGTCGATGTCCTCCTGGGAATCCCACTCGGCGTAGGAGATATATTCGCCCGGCGAGTCGATGCACTTAAGCAACTGCTCGGACTTGCAGCCTTTCTGACCGATCATCAGCGGGCCGCAATCCTCCTTCCAGATTCGCTCGGCGTCCGCGGCCTGGCCGGGATCGACGTTGACATGGATCAAGCGAACGATGGACATTTGAGTTCTCCTTTGTACGGTTCGTTCATTCGGCCAACAGTATTCCGGGCCGGGCAGGTGTCTTATCAAACTGGACAACCCTTGGCAATCAATGGGAACCCGGTATGCGGGCTGACCGGGCTCCCTACGGTCGCTCCCACGAGCAGGCCGCGGCCGTGGAACCCTCGCTGGCGCTACGGTAGGTCGCCTCGTAGTCGCAGGTCCCGCCGACGCCGGCGAATTTCCCCGTACCGCCCCCGATGATCAGCCGGCCGGGACCGCCGCCGCCGGGGGTCAAGTCCCCCTCCGTCCTTCCGCCCGACACGTAGAATTCATCGCCGCCCGCACCCACCTCCAACGCGCACGTCGTCGTCAGTTGCAACCGCGCGGCAGTCTTCTTTCCATGAACCACACACGTTACGTCAATGCGTGCGTCCTTCGTAAACGGTTCGCCTGTGCTGTCGAGAATGGAGCCTGACCCGGTCATGCCGCCGCCGAAGACGGTCCCGTCCGACTGCTGGACGGTAGCGTAGTCGGAAGTCGAGACTATCGACAGCCTGAAGGTCCCGGCCTGGGCGCCGATACCGGGCTGGGTCGTGCCCAGGATCGCTGCCGCTGCGATTCCCAACGCGGCTGTCACTAGCCTTGTTGCGGCCAAGACGCCGAAGTTGTCGAATGGGTTGCCGTCGGCAGGACAATGTTTCATTGGGTCTTCCTTTTCACGTCGGCACGATCCCCAAGCCCAGGGACGACCCGTGGCGCCATGGCATCGTCTACCCGCGCTCCACGACGCTCCCGCGCTCGATCACGAAAGTCCGGTCCAGGAGGGCGGCGACGTGGACGTCGTTGGACTCGGCCACCAGCACGGACGCGCCTTCCTGTTTCAGGTCATGCAGAATCTCCACCATGCGCTGAGCGAAGATCGGAGCGATGCCTTCGCTGGGCTCGTCCAGCAGCAGCAGCCGGGTGCCGCACATCAGCGCCCGGGCGAAGGCGACGAACTTCTGCTGGCCCCCGGACAGGGCGGTGGCGCCGCGGTGGCGGAACTCCTCGACCTCGGGCATGAGGCGGTAGATCCATTCCAGACGTTCGCGGGCGTTGTCGGCGCCGGTGGCCCAGACCGGCAGCAGGATGTTCTCCTCGGCGGTCAACTCCGGCACCAACCGGCGGTCCTCGGGCATGAAGCCGATGCCCAGGTGGGCGCGGCGATGGGCCGGGGTCGCGGCCAGATCGATATCTCCGAGCCGCAGGTTGCCGCGCAGGATGGAGAGCGCGCCCATGACCGCGCGCATGAAGGTGGTCTTGCCCGCGCCGTTTCGGCCGATGAGGCCGCACATGGTTCCCGACGGGACGCCGAGGTGGACCCCGCGCAGGATCGGGGTGGCGCCGATGCTCACGTCGAGATCGCTGACAGCGAGCGTGTCGTCTCCGGAAGAAGACCGTGCCGACGGTGCCGGCGATGCTTCCGCGACGGCGCCGTGCCCCCGGCCCAGCACGTATTCCAGCACCCGGTCATCCCGCAGGGCCTCCCGGGTGGGCGCATCGCAGATGATCTCGCCCTGGTAGAAGGCAAGCACGCGGGCGACGTAGCGTTCGACGATCTCCATGTCGTGCTCGATGAACAGCACGGTGGTGTGCTCCTCCTTGAGCGCCCGCATGAGGATGTCCATGATGGCGAACTTCTCTTCCGCGCTAATGCCGCTGGTGGGCTCGTCGAGCATGAGCAGCTTGGGCTTGCGCACGGTGGCCATGGCGATGTCGAGCAGCTTGCGCACGCCCTGTGGCAGCGCGGCCCCGATGACGTCGCGGTATTCCGCGATCTGGTAGCGCGCCAGGTGGGCCTCCACCCGCATGGCCCGCTCTTCTTCCAGCAGCGGCGTCAACAGCCTCGCCCCGTCCTGCTCGGCGACGCCGAAGGCCATCATCAGGTTGTCGAAGACCGTCTCCGAGAGGAAGACCTGGGGGACTTGAAAGGAACGGCAAAGGCCCATTCGTGCGATGGCGCGCACCGAATGCCCGAGAATGCTGCGGCCCATGAACTCCACGGTGCCGCCGCCGGGCGGGAGATGGCCGGTCACCAGGTTGACGAAGGTGGTCTTGCCCGCGCCGTTGGCGCCGATAACGCCGATGGTCTCGCCCTCCTCCACCACCACGTTGATGTCGTGGGCGGCCACCACCGCGCCGAAGGACTTCTCGAGATCGTGGACTTCCAGGACCACGGACATGGCCGGCTATCCCTCTTCCCTTTCCGCCGGGAGCGCACCCGCCCCTGCCCTGCTTCGCCCCCGGTCCACCAGCGACCACAGCCCGTTGGGCAGGAACATGATGATGGCGAGCAGCGTACCGCCCATGATCAACTGCCAGATTCCCGGGAACTGGTCGAAGGCATAGGTGCGGATGAGCTCGTACATCAACGCGCCGATGAAGGGCGCGACGACGTTGCCGGTGCCGCTCAGGATGGCGATGAAGACGAAGTCCCCGGACACCGGCCAGTACACCATGGAGTCCGGGTCCACGTGGCCGATGGTGAGCACGGCGATGGCGCCGCCGAAACC
>JAPOQB010000122.1 GCA_026710965.1 Deltaproteobacteria bacterium
GCCGTCTTCCAGGGCGGCCTCGGCGTCGGTCACCACGGGCAGGGCCTCATAAGTCACCTGGATGGACGCCGCGGCGTCCTGGGCCGCGGCGGCGCTCTCGGCCACCACCGCCGCAATCGGCGCGCCCACCGCGTGGACCGCCCCGCGGGCCAGGATCGGATGGTCCGGCCTGTTCATCCCGGGTGCCACCATGGGCGTGCGCAGCACCAGGTCGCCGATGTCGTCGCCGGTGAGCACGCATTCGACGCCGGGCATGGCCGCGGCTTCGGCGGTGTCGATGGAAAGGATCCGTGCGTGGGGGTGGGTGCTCCGGTGAATCGCCACGTGCAGGATGTCTGGCAGCTTCACGTCGTCCACGTAGCAGCCCTTGCCGGTGAGCAGCGGCGGGTCCTCGACCCGCCGGATGGAAGCGCCGATAAGGTTGGTTGGGTTGCTTTGCTCTGTGCTCATGGCAAGTCCTCGAGGGTCCGGGCGCGCTTAACCGCGGCCCTGATCTCCCGTTGCGGAAGGCCTACTGCCGCGCGGCCGCGGCTTCGATGGCGCGCCGGGCGTAAACCACGGCCATGTGGCGCTTGTATTCCTCGTCGGCATAGGAGTCCGCGTGCGGATCGACGCCGTCCGCCGCCCGCGCGGCGGCCGAGTTCATTACCTCCGGCGTGAGTTCCCGCCCCTCGAGGGCGGCTTCCGCGGCCGTGGCCCGGTGGGGCGTGCCGGCCACGCCGCCCAGCACCAGCCGTGCCCCGGTGCAGGCGCCGGCGTCATTCACCGACAGCGCCGCCGCCGCGCTCACCACCACATAGCCCGAAGCAGGGTGGGGCAGCTTGGCGTAGCTCGTCTTGGCAGGGGAGGGCGGCAACGGGATGCGTATGGCCGTCAGGATCTCGTGGGGCTCCAGGGCGGTGGTAAAGAAATCCACGAAGAAGTCGTCCGCCGGCACGGTGCGCTCGCCCGCGGCCGAGGCCAGCACCAGCGACGCGTTCAGAGCCGTCAGGGTCACCGGCAGGTCGGCGGCCGGGTCGGCATGGGCCACACTGCCGCCCATGGTGCCCCGGTTCCGCACCTGCAGGTCGCCGATGACCGAGGCGGTGTCGGCCAGCCCCGGCAACAACCGGCGCACGGTGTCCGACGTGGTCACCTCGGTATGGGTCGTGAGGGCGCCGACCACCAGGGTCTCGCCGTCCTCGCGGATGCCGCTCAGGCCGGGGACGCGGCGCAGGTCGATCAGCACGTCGGGTTGGGTCAGGCGCAGCTTCATGGCCGGGATGAGGCTGTGCCCCCCGGCCAGCAGCTTGCCGTCCTCGCCGTGTTCCCGCAACAGGCCGAACGCTTCTTCGAGGGAGCCCGGTGCCTGGTATCCAAAGCTAGCTGGATGCATGCTGACCCCTCATCTGTTGGGCCGCCCAGCGGATGGCGTTGACGATGTTGATGTAGCCCGTGCAGCGGCAAAGGTTGCCTTCGAGGGCATGCTTGATGGCGTCGTCGTCGGGATCGGGATTGGTTTCCAGCAGGTGCGCCGCGGTCATGACCATGCCGGGGGTGCAGTATCCGCACTGGAGCCCGTGCTGTTCCTGGAACGCCGCCTGCACCGGGTGCAGGGTCGAACCGTCGGCCATCCCCTCGATGGTGGTGATCGCGGCGCCGTCGGCCTGGACCGCCAGGACCGTGCAGGACTTCACCGCCACCCCGTCCAGGTGGACGGTGCATGCACCGCACTGACTGGTGTCGCAGCCCACGTGGGTGCCGGTGAGTCCGAGGTTTTCGCGCAGGAAGTGCACCAGCAGCAGCCGCGGCTCCACCTGGGCTTCGCGCGCCTTGCCGTTGACGGTGACGTTGATGGACAATGCGGAGTGTTCCATGGAGTCTTCCTCGTCAGCGCCTCGTCTTGCCGGCAGGCGCGCTCATGGGGTCCGGGTCGATGTCAGGTTTGTTCGGTGACCGGCGCGGCCTGCCTCGCTGCCGGCGCGGCTTGGCCGCCGGCCTGGCCGGTGGAGCGCTTCCGGGGCCGCCGGCGTTTGCCGGCAGGACGCGTCCGCTTGGCTTCGGCGGTTTCCGGGCTGCCCTTGCGGGGATGCCGTTTCTTGTCGGGATGGGCGCCGGACGGCCGCGGGATGGACTGGCCGAGGATCGATTCGATGGCACGCACCGACTGGCTGTCCGCCGCGGTGGCGAAGCTCGTGGCCCGGCCCACCGCTTCCATCCGGGCCGTGCGCCCGATGCGGTGGACGTAGTCTTCCGGGGTATACGGCAGGTCGTAGTTGATCACGTGGCCGATGTTGTCGATGTCCAGGCCCCGGGCGGCGATGTCGGTGGCGACGAGGATCCGGTAGCGGCCCCGCCGGAATCCTTCGAGGGCGGCCCGGCGCCGCTCCAGCGACAGGTTGCCGTGGATCGCCGCGGCCCGATGGCCGCTCTGCCGCAGGGTCTCGCCGATAAGGTCGGCGCGGTTCTTGGTGCGGGTGAAAACCAGCACCGATTCATGGGCGTCCTTGAGCAGGAGGGAAAGCAGGAGGGACGTCTTGGCCCCCGGCGTGGTGTCGTGCAGCATGTGGGTGACGCCGTCCGCGGGCGTGGCGGACTTGGCCACGACCGCGTGGAACGGGTCCTGCAAGGACATGCGCGCCAGCTCCTCCAGGTCCGTGGGCAGGGTCGCCGAATAGAGGAAGCTCTGGCGCCCGGGCGGCAGCGCGTCGATGATCTGGTTCAGTTGGTCCGCGAAGCCCATGTCGAGCATGCGGTCGGCCTCGTCCAGCACCACCACCTCAACCTCTCTGAGATCGATGTGGCCGTCCCACATGAGGTCCAGCAGCCGGCCGGGCGTGGCCACGATGATCTCCGGGTGCTGCTTGAGGCCGCGTAGCTGCGCCTGAACGTCGGCGCCGCCCACCACCGTGGTGGCATAGACCCGCAGGGATCGCCCGAGCTGGTCGATGGTCTCCTGGATCTGGTACGCCAGCTCCCGGGTCGGGGCCAGGATCAATCCGCGTGGCGGCCCTTCGGGCGAGCCGGCGAGCCGTTCCACCATGGGAATCACGAAGGCAGCGGTCTTGCCGGTGCCGGTCTGCGCGCAGCCCAGGATGTCGCGGCCGTCGAGGGCCGGGGGCAGGGCTTTTTCCTGTATGGGTGTGGGGGTGGCGAAACCGATCTTGACGAGGTCCTTGAGCAAGGGATCGGACAAGCCGAATGAATCGAACGATGGTGCGTCTGTTGTTGGCATAGAGGGCTCTTTTGCGTGGAGAGTCGATCCCGGCGGAGGAACCGTTCACTGATGACGGTACGGGGCTTCGGCCTGGATCCTGTTCTGTTCCTTTTCTTTGGAAATTGGCGGTCACGGTTCCGTCACGGGACCGTGGCCGCCAAGGTGATACCCGGTGTGGATTCCGTTACCAGCGGCTCGGTCTGCCGCCTCCACCCGACCGTCTGTTACCACCGCCGCCACCGCCACCGCCGGGGCCCCTGCCGAAGCCCCCGCCCCCGCCCCTGTTCTCTTGCGGGCGAGCCTCGTTTACGGTCAGGGTACGGCCCTGGAGGTCCTTTCCATTGAGGGCGTCGATAGCCTTCTGGCCGTCGTCACTCGAGCTCATTTCCACGAAACCGAAGCCCCGCGACTGAGCGGTAAACTTGTCCGAGATGACCCTCGCGGACTCGACCGTGCCGTGCTCGGCGAATATTTCCTCGAGTTGTGTGTCGGTCACCGAATAAGGCAATCCGCCCACATACAATTTCTGACTCATGTTCTTCCTCCTATGGATGAAACAAAAAAAACCAGTCTGTTCGACCCTGGGAATGGGATCGCCACATCCGGCAAGAACATGCGTCTTTCACAGCACGTGCTGGATTTCTGGCTTGAGACGAGTGCTTCGCTGGGAAGATTAGGCTGGAACACAGTTTGACCAAGGGAACTCTAGCGCCATACGGCTTCTGTGTCAAACGGGGGGGCTGCTCCGGTCGCAGCTACTCGTCGCGCCGCTACCGGCGGACGCGATAGTGGACGGAGACGAGACGAGCCAAAGGTCACGTGGCTGACGCAGGGCTTACAGGTCTTCGATAGGGGGCTGCGGACCAGGGACGATGTCAGCGATGTCGGGATCGACATCGCCGCTGCCCGGCTCCCGGTCTTGTCGGGCTTCCCGGCGTTCGGCGCGCCGCTTGGCCTTCTCCTCCTTCTTCTCCTGTTTTGCGCGTTCCCGCTGCCGTTTGGCAAACGTGGTTCTCGGTTGAGCCATTTCGCCAGTTTAACGCTTCTTTGCTCGAACGCCAAACGCTACCGCC
>JAPOQB010000315.1 GCA_026710965.1 Deltaproteobacteria bacterium
ACGCTCTCGGTCAGGAGGCTGTATCCGAGCAGTGACTGGGCGCGTTCGTTCAGGGCGATGCCGAATTGGCCGGCGTGTTGCAGCATGGCGCCGAGCTGGAGCATCACGTCGTCGCGCAGGGTTTCGGTGAGGCGGGCTCCCAGCAGGGGCGTCATGGCCTCGACCTTGTAGAAGATGTGGCGTTCGAGGAGGAAGCTCAGGGTGGCGATGCCGAAGGCCTCGCCGAGGCCGCGGCTGAGGCCCAGGATGCCGCTGCCCATGCGCGACTCGCCCTCGGGGAGGGCGCCCAGGGCAATGGAGTTGAGCGGCGCATTGATGGTGGACTGCCCGATGCTCTTGAGCACGACCAGGAAGTAGATCAGGCCCATGGCGCTCCAGATGGTCAGGGTGGAGAGTCCGAACAGCGTGACGGTCAGGAGTGCGAGCCCGGCTACCAGCAGGATCTTGGGTCCGAACTTGTCCGAGAGCATCCCGGCGAAAGGCGATACCACGCCTACGACAATGGCGGCGGGAAGCATGAAGAGGCCCGCCTGCAGCGGCGTGTAGTGAAGCGCCTTCTGCAGGAACAGGTTCAGGATGAAGCTGGTGCCGCGGAAACCCATGACCCGGATCAGCACGATGCCGTTGGAGATGCTGAAGTTGAGGTTCTTGAAGTAACGGATCTGGACGTAGGGGTGCTCGGCCCTGAGCTCGGTCATGATGAACAGGGTGACGAGCAGCGCGGCGGTGCCGAACAGCGACAGTATCCGCTGGCTGGTCCAACCGGCCTCCTGTCCCTGGGTGAGGCCCAGGAGCATGGTCACCAGCCCTCCGGTCAGGGTGATGAAGCCGAGGAAATCGAAGGTCGGGGGCTTGAGGGATGAAGAACGCCTGGGAAGGATGAACGTGGCCGCCACGATGGCGAGGATGATGGTCGGGAGGGGCAGGTAGAAGATGGTCCGCCAGCTAATGTACTGGGCCAGGTAGCCCCCCAGCGGCGGGCCGAAGAAAGGCCCCAGCGACCAGCCGGTCATGAACAGCCCCATGGCCAGGCCGCGTTCGTTGCGCGGAAAGGCCTCGTACATGATGGACATGGATACGCCGATGAGCGGCCCCACCCCCATGCCCTGGACGATGCGGAAGAAGATGAGCGAGTTGACGTCCCAGGCGATGGAGCAGAGGAACGAGCCCACCCCGAAGGTGGCGGCGCTCAGGATGAACAGGTTGCGGTCGCCGATGCGCTGCCCCAGCCAGCCCACGCAGGGGATGAGCACGGTGCGGGTGATCATGAACGCGATCAGTACCCACTGGATCCGGTGCAGGGAGGTCCCCAGGGACGACATCATGGCCGGGATGGCGGTGTCGATGCCGGTGATGCCGAGCCCGACGCCGATCATCCCCAGCGAGAGGGTGATGGTGATGGGCCACTTTTGGGCCGGATCGTAGACCTGGATGGGAGGTGTGGCCACGCTTTAGGGTGCGGCGGGCCGGCCGCTGGCCTGCAGCCCGTCCTGCTGCGCTTCCGGTTTCTCGATCCGCACCACCGCGAGCATGCCCACCCGGAGGATGCCGTCGGTGTTCTCCACGGCGATCTTCACCGGCAGCTTCTGCGTGGACTTGATGAAAACCCCGGTCAGCTTGTGGGGAGAGAACAGGGAGAACTCGGAGGTGGTGGCGCCGCCGATGTCCACGACCTCGCCGTCGAACTGGACTCCGGGATAGGAATCGAGCCTCACCGTGGCCTTGTTGCCCGGCTTGACGAAGCGGATCTGGGTTTCATCGACGTTGGCTTCCACCCAGTAGCGGCTGGTGTCCACGACCATGAACACGGGCTGGCCGGGCTGGACGAACTCGCCCCGGTGGGAGTTCTTCTTCACCACCACGCCCTTCACCGGACTGCGCAATGTCATCAGCCCCTGCCGGAACTCGAGCTCCCGCAACTCCGCCTCGGCCTGCCGTACCCGGGCCTTCTTCGCCAGCAGGTCGGCTTGCCCGATCTCGCGCCGCGGTCCGTCGCCTGCCTGCCCCAGCTCCCGCTCCGCCTGAAGGAGCTGGCTCCGGGCGCGGTCCACCGACGCCTTGTGCTGCTCGATGCGGATCAGGATCTCCCGCTTGTCCAGCTCCACCAGGATGTCGCCGGGTTTCACCCCGTCGCCCTCGTCCTTCAGCAGGGCGCTGATCCGGCCGGGTACCTCGGTGCTGATGGTGACGATGTCAGCCTTTATTCGGGCGTCGTCGGTGGTGATGTAACCCAACGACAGCCACACCCAGACACCGGCAACGGCCACGGCGAGCAGCATGAGAACCGCGGTTCCCACGAGCCATTTCATTTTGCTGGACTCCGTCGTGGCCATCGTCGTTGGCGCCTCGTGCGTGGGCGGTGAGGGAGAGGAATCGGGTCGATGCGGGTGTTGGAATGTCCGCGCGACGGCTTCAGATGGACGCCGCTGCTTCCACCCTGTCTTGGTGAACCACTACCATGTCCGTTGCCGATCCACAATTCGGGTCTGG
>JAPOQB010000284.1 GCA_026710965.1 Deltaproteobacteria bacterium
CGCGGCGCCCGATGGGATATCCTGGACGACGGTCAGGAGGGTTGAGATTGACAACCACCGGCATCCGCTACCAACCCGACGAAACGCCCCCGCTGGCCGCCTCCCTGGGCCTCGGCCTGCAACTCGCGGTGCTGAGCGCCACCGTCACCATCCTGATCCCCACGGTGGTCATGCGTGCCGCCGGCGCTTCGGAAGCCTACCTGTCATGGGCCGTTTTCGCGGCCACCGTCATCTGCGGGGCGGCCACGGTCCTGCAAACGGTCCGGCTCGGCCGCATCGGCATGGGCCAGGCGCTCATGATGGGCAGTTCCGGAGCCTTCATCGCGGTCTGCATCACCGCGGTGGCCGAAGGCGGTCCGGGGCTGCTCGCGACTCTGGTGCTGGCGGCCGCGCTCTTCCAGCTCGTGCTGTCCGCGCGTCTTTCGCTCTTCCGGCGCATTCTGACGCCCACGGTCTCGGGGACGGTGATCATGCTGATCCCGGTGGCGGTGATGCCGTACATCTTCGGCATGCTTGGAGATGTGCCGGACGGAAGCCCGGCGGCCGCCGCTCCCCTGAGCGCCCTTGTCACGGTGCTGGTGATCGGCGGCCTGGCGCTGAAGGCGACCGGAGCGTTGCGGCTGTGGGCGCCGGTCCTCGGCGTCTTGGCCGGTGCCGTGGTGGCGGCGCCTTTCGGCATCTATGACCTGGGGCCGGTGGCGGCGGCGTCGTGGATCGGGTTGCCCGCGGGCCGGTGGCCGGGCTTGGCCCTGGACTTCGGTCCGGCGTTCTGGGCGCTTCTTCCCGGGTTCCTGCTGGTGGCCCTGATCGGCTCCATCCGGACCATCAGCAGCTCCATGGCCGCCCAGCGCACGTCGTGGCGCCGGCCCCGGGCGGTGGATTTCAGGGCGGTGCAGGGCGCCGCGGCCGTGGACGGGCTCGGCAACCTGATCTCCGGTCTCGCCGGGACGGTGCCCAACACGGCCTACACCACCGCCGTATCGGTGGCCGAGCTCACCGGCGTCGCCGCCCGCGGCCTCGGGGTGGCCGCCGGGGCGATCCTCATGGCTCTGGCCTTCCTGCCGAAGGCTCTCGCCCTGGTGGTGGCGATACCGGCTCCGGTGATCGCCGCCTACATGACCGTTATCGTGGCGATGCTCTTCGTCATCGGAATGAAGATGGTGTTCCAGGACGGCATCGACTACCGCAAGGGCCTGGTGGTGGGCGTCGCCTTCTGGATCGGGGTCGGTTTCCAGAACGGCGCGGTATTCCCGGAGTACGTCGCCGACTTCGCCGGCGGTCTGCTCCGGAACGGGATGACTGCGGGCGGTCTCACGGCCATTCTCCTGACCGCGTTCCTGGAGTTGGGCGAGCCCCGCCGGAGCCGGTTCGAGGGCGAACTCGGGGTTGCGGTGCTACCCGGGATCAACAATTTTTTTGAAGATTTCACGTTCAGAAATGGTTGGGGTAAGACAATGGCGGACCGGCTCACCGCCGCCGCCGAGGAGGCGTTGTTGACACTCATGCGGCAGGGTGAGCTCGGCGGCGAAGACCGCGAGCGGCGACTGGGACTCACGGCGTACAGAAAGGGCCGTGGGGCGGTCCTCGAGTTCGTGGTGGCGCCTGGAGGGGAAAATCTTCAGGACAGGATGATGCTGCTCGCCGAGGACGCGAGCGACGGGCCCGACGAGTCGGAAATGTCGCTTCGGCTGTTAAAGCACGTCGCGGCCTGGGTGCGGCATCAGCAGTATCATGACACGGATATCCTGACCGCGCGGGTGGAAGCCCCGCCAGTTGGAGAGCGAGAATGAACAAGCCGTCTGACGCCGTCCGGGCCGGAGAGCCCATCGCCATCGTGGGCATGGCCTGCCGGTTCCCTGGCGCTTCCGACATCTCCTCTTTCTGGCGCCTGCTCGAAGCGGGCGAGCACGCCATCACCCAGGGGGTCCCGGGCTCGGGTGTCGGGCGCATCGGCGAGCTCTTCCCGGACGCCGCGGTGCAGAGCGAAGCGTGCCGGTTCGGCGCGTTCGTCGCCGACATCGACCTGTTTGACGCCGCCTTCTTCCGAATTTCTCCGGTGGAGGCCGCGCTGCTGGACCCGCAGCAGCGCATGATGCTGGAAACGAGCTGGCAGGCGCTGGAGGACGCGGGAGTGGACCCGGAGCGGCTCAAGGGCACCCGCACCGGCGTGTACGCGGGCATCAGCAACAATGAGTACCGGGGGCTCATCCTGGGCGCCAGCGAGACCGCCGAGCCGGCCACCAGCCTTTACACGGTCACCGGCACCTCCTTCAACACCGCCATCGGCAGGGTCGCCTTTGCGCTCGGGCTGGAGGGCCCGGCCATGGCGGTGGACACCGCCTGCTCGTCGTCGCTGGTGGCGATACACCAGGCGGTGTCGGGATTGCAGCGAGGGGAGGCCGACCTGGCGCTCGCCGGCGGGGTGCACGCGATCCTCTCCGGGCGGCTCTTCGAGCTGCGCGGCAACGCCGGCATGCTGGCGCCGGACGGCCGCTGCAAGACCTTCGATGCCGCCGCCAACGGCTACGTGCGCGGCGAGGGCTGCGGCATCGTGGTACTCAAGCGGCTCGCCGACGCGGAGGCGGACGGCGACCGCATCTGGGGGGTGGTCCGCGCCGTGGCGGTCAACCAGGACGGCGCCAGCCCTGGGCTGACGGTGCCCAGCGGACCGGCGCAGGAGCGGGTCATCGCCGACGCGCTCGCCCGGGCCGGCGTGCTGCCGTCCGACGTGGATTACGTGGAGGCGCACGGCACGGGGACGCCGGTGGGGGACCCCATCGAGGCGGGCGCCCCCGGGGCCGCCTACGCCAAGGGCCGCGATCCGGATCGTCCGCTGCTGATCGGCTCGGTCAAGACCAACGTCGGCCATCTGGAGTCCGCTGCCGGGGTGGCCGCGCTCATGAAGGTCGTGCTGTCGATGCAGCGAGGGACGATCCCGAGGCATCTCAATTTCCACGAGCCGAATCCCGAAATGGACTGGAGCCGGCTGCCGTTGCGCGTGACCTCCGAACCGACGGACTGGCCCCGCCGCCCGGGCCGTCCGCCCCTGGCCGGGATCAGCGGTTTCGGCTGGTCGGGCACCAACGCCCACGTGGTGGTGCAGGGGTACGACGCCGCGGCCGCGACCGGGCCGATGCGGTGGCCCGCGGGGCCGTCGCGGACCATCGCCTTGCGGCAGGCGGCGGAGGCCGCCGCGCCGGCCGGCCTCGAAGCGCGCCGGACCCGGCTCCTGCCGCTTTCGGGCAAGACCGAGGAGGCGGTGCGGGAGCTGGCCGGACGGTATCTGGGCTGGGTCGACGGGCACGTCGGCGAGCTTTCGTCCGGAAGCGGGGCAGGGGATCTGTTGCTCTCGGACATGGCGTGGACGGCGGCTGTGGGGCGGAGCCATTTCGGCCACCGCAAGGGAGTGCCGTTCCGGGATGCCGATAGCCTGCGGGAGGGGTTGCGGGAGCTGGCCGAAGACGACGGAGCCGCCCGCCCGGCCGCGGAGGCGCCCGTCCGGGTGGCGTTCGCGTACACCGGGCAGGCCAGCCAGTGGGCGGGGATGGGCCGGGACCTCTACGAGACCGAGCCGGTGGCCCGTGCGGTGCTGGACCGTTGCGACGCGGTGCTGCGGGAGGAGCGCGGGGAGTCGCTTCTGGACGTGATGTTCGGCCGCGCCGGAGACCTGGACGACGCGGCGTGGACGCAGCCCGCGATCTATGCCCTGGAGTGCACGCTGACCGCGCTGTGGGGGAGCTTGGGCATCCGCCCCGACGTGGTGGTGGGACACAGCCTCGGCGAGATCGCGGCGGCGCAGGCGGCGGGGGTGTTCGGCCTCGAGGACGGCCTGCGATTCGCCGCCGCCCGCGGCGCCCTCATGGGAGCGCTGCCCGGAGAGGCGGCGATGGCGGCGATCTTCGCCACCGAGGAGCGGGTGGCGGAAGCGGTGGGGCAGTTGAACGCAGCCGCCGCCGGCCCCGGCGTCAGCATCGCCGCGGACAACGGCGCCAGCCAGGTGATCAGCGGATACGCGGCGGACGTGGAGACGGTGCTGGCGCGCTTCGAGAGCGAGGAGGTGCAGGTACGGCGGTTGCGGAAGAGCCCGGCCTACCACAGCGCCGTGGTGGAACCGGCCCTCGACGCCGTGGAAGCGGCGCTTTCGGACGTGGCCGTCTCCCCGCCTTCGGTGGTTTTCGTCAGCACGGTGACCGGCCGGGTGACGGAACCGGGGAAGGCGCTGGACGGCGCCTACTGGCGCCGTCAGGCGCGGGAGCGGGTGGCGTTCCGGAGCGCGGTGGAGACGCTGGCGGAGATGGGGGTCGACGCTGTGGTGGAGATCGGACCTCACGCCGTGCTGGCGCCCATCGTGTCCATGGCCTGGCCGTCGGCCGCCGTTCCGGTGCTGTCGAGTCTCCGGCGGCCGCCGCGCGACGCGCCGGCGGCCGAGGCCCGGGACTCCTTCGTGGCCGCGGCGGCGGAGGGGTACGAAGCGGGGCTTCCGATCTCTTTCGAGGGGCTCTTCACCGGCGAGGAACGGCGCCGCATCTCGCTGCCGAGCTACCCCTTCGTGCGGGAACGCCACTGGTTCCGGGCGGCCCGCCGCCGCCGACAGGGCGCCGGCCATCCGCTGCTCGGCGATCGCCACGAGTCCGCCAGCGGCGAGGTCACCTACGAGACCGAGGTGTTCCCCTCCGATCCCGCGTGGCTCGACGATCACCGGGTGTTCGGGCGGCTGGTGGCGCCGGGCGCGCTCTACGGCGCCATGGCGGCCGCGGCATCAGCCGCCGAAGGGAGCGGCGGCGGGGTGTTGGAGGACATGCAACTC
>JAPOQB010000458.1 GCA_026710965.1 Deltaproteobacteria bacterium
CTACCGCGCCCTGTCGCGGCCCTACAGCCTGCCGCCCGGAGTGCCCGCGGACCGGGTCAAGACGCTCCAGAAGGCCTTCACGGATACCCTGAAGGACCCCGAGCTGGTCGCCGCCGCCAAGAAGTCGAAGGTGGAGTTGAACCCGCAGGACGGCAACTGGGTGGCGAAGAAGATGAAGGGGCTCTACGACATGGACGACGCCACGTTGACCCTGTTGAAGAAGACCCTGTTGCCGAAGAAGTAGTCGTTACGCATCGAATGGAGGAACCCGCTTCCCGGCCGCGCTCAGGCGTGAGCCGGGGAACGGGTTTCGTCCGTGTGTCGGATTGGCTGGCCTTGGAGGACAGCCGTCAAGTGTGCCCCGCCGGATGGCGCGCGGCGCCTGCTTGAGCTTATTCTTCTGATCGATCCGGATCGGCTGCCCGGCCACCCCTTTTCCGGGCTCACCTCTCTTCACTGAAAGTCAGGGATCATGGGTGAAATGCTTCAGGCCTTCGTCGGAGGCCTAGCACAGGTTTTTACCGCTACGACCTTCACGCTCATGTTGCTGGGCATCGTGATCGGGTTCGCCGTGGGCATACTGCCCGGGCTGGGCGGACCGGTCACCCTGGCGCTGATGCTGCCGTTCATCTTCAAGATGGAGGCGGTGGAAGCCTTCGCCTTCCTGTTGGGCATGTCCGCGGTCACGGCCACCACCGGAGACATCACTTCCATCCTGTTCGGCATCCCCGGGGAGGCTATAACCGCGTCCACCATCGTGGACGGTCACCCCATGGCCAAGAAGGGCGAGGCCGGCCGCGCCCTGGGCGCGTCGCTCATGAGCTCGCTGGTGGGCGCCGTCTTCGGCGCCTTCGCGCTGGCCCTGGCCATTCCCATCGTCCGTCCGCTGGTGCTCGCCATCGGCTCGCCGGAATTCTTCATGCTGGCGCTCCTGGGGGTCACCTTCCTGGCCTCCCTGAGCGGCACGGCCGTCATCCGCGGCCTCACCGCCGCGGCCCTGGGGCTTATGCTCGCCACCGTGGGGCTCGATCCCATATCGGGGATCGAGCGCTTTACCTTCGACAGCCTCTATTTATGGGACGGCATCAAGCTGGTTCCGGTGACCCTTGGACTGTTCGCCATCCCGGAGATCATCGATCTGTCGGTCAAGGGTTCGAGCATATCGGAAGAGAAGGTGGAAACGCTGGGCGGCGTCATGGAAGGCGTCAAGGACACGTTCCGCCACTGGGGCCTGGTGCTGCGCTGCAGCGCCATCGGCACCTACATCGGGATCATCCCGGGCATGGGCGGCGCCGTCTCCCAGTGGGTCGCCTACGCCCACGCGGTGCAGACCGCCCCGGACAAGGAGCGCTTTGGCAAGGGGGCGGTGGAAGGCGTGCTCGGTCCGGGCGCGGCCAACAACTCGAACCTCGGCGGCGCCCTGGTGCCCACCATCGCCTTCGGCGTCCCGGGCAGCGTCACCATGGCCATCCTGCTGGGGGCGTTCATCATCCAGGGTCTCGTGCCGGGACCGCCGATGCTGGAGCCGGCCAGTCGGGGAGGGCACCTCGACCTCACGTTCTCGTTCGTGTGGATCGTGGTGGTCTCGAACATCATCCCCGTCTCCATCTGTTTCACCTTCCTGAAGCAACTGGCGCGCATCACCGAGGTGCGCGGCAATCTGGTGCTGCCGTTCCTGCTGGTGCTCATCTACCTGGGCGGCTTCGCCCAGAACAACGCGTTCGAGGACCTCATCGTGGTGCTGGCCTTCGGGCTGGTGGGCTGGGTCATGGTGCAGCTCGACTGGCCGCGTCCGCCGCTGCTGCTGGGCCTGGTGCTGGGTTCGCTGGCCGAGAAGAACCTGTTCCTGGCCACCGACAACTACGGCTGGGGGTGGGTCGGCTTCCCGGGCGTGCTGGTCATCGGGGCGATTATCCTCGCCGGCATCCTCTATCCGGTCTACCAGCGCCGGCGCGACGCCAAACGGGAATCGACCGGCGATGCGCCGGTACCGATTCCGATGCCGGAAATGGAGGCCGAAGGAACGCCCAGACCCCTCTCCGTCTGGCACGTGATCTTCACGGTCGTGATCCTGGTCGGATTCGCCTGGGGCGTATGGCAGGCCAGGGACTGGGGCTTCCGTGCCAGCCTGTTTCCCTGGGTCATCGGCTTCCCCGGCATCGTGCTCGCTTTGGCGCAAGTCCAGATCGACCTGACGGGCCTCCTGAAAGAGCGGAAGGCGGGGGTGCCGTCCGAAGGCACGAATCCGCAAGTGGTCCGGCGAACGCTGTCCATCGTGGGCTGGATCCTCGGTTTCTTCGTTTCCATCTGGCTGATCGGCTTTTCCATTACGGTGCCTCTGTGCACGTTCCTCTTCCTGAAGGTGGGCGCCGGGGAGAAATGGTTCATCAGCGTCCTGTTGACGTTGCTTGGCTGGGCGGGGTTCTACGCGGTCTTCGAGTACTCGTTGAGCCTTCCGTTCCCGCCGGGAATGCTCGTCGAGATGTTCACGGGCTAGTCCGGTGCCGCGGTCCCGGTCCATGATTGACAGTGGCCGAGGGATGGGACTAGGTTATCCGTTCAACTCCGGTGCCCCACCGACCGGCGACAAGCAAGCCCCCAAAGGAGATCCGTCCTCATGAAGGTATACAACTTCGACCTGTTGGCTTATCCGGAAGTTCCCGAGGACGTCCCCGGGACCCCGGTGCCGAGCAGCTACTTCGATCCGCCGGTGGGTTCGCGCAACTACCAGGAGCACCTGGAAGAGATGGCCTATTGCGAGGAGCTGGGGTTCGAGGGGGTAGTCTTCAACGAGCATCACTACAGCGCCTACGGCACCATGCCGTCGCCCAACCTCATCGCCGCGGCCCTGAGCCAGAAGACCAAGCGCATCAAGATCGGCGTCCTCGGCAACATCCTGCCGCTGCGGCAGCACCCCGTCCGGGTGGCCGAGGAGTACGCCATGCTCGACTGCCTGTCCCAGGGGCGCCTGATCGCGGGGTTCGTCCGGGGCATTCCCTCCGAGTACCTTTGGTACAACGTCAAGCCCCAGGAGTCCCGGGGACGGTTCGGGGAAGCCTTCGACGTCATCATGACCGCCTGGACCGAACCGGTATGGAGTTATGAGGGCGAGTTCTTCCAGTTCGAGAACTGCGCCATCTGGCCGCGGCCGGTGCAACAGCCGCACCCGCCCATCTGGGTAGCGGCCCGCAGCGCCGAGTCCATTGAATGGTGCGTCAAGCGCAAGATCCCCATCGCGCAGGTGTACCAGACCAACAACCAGATCGAGGACACCTTCAACTACTACCGGAAGGTGGCCAGGGAGGACGGCTGGGAGAGCACACCCGACAAGTTCGTCCTCTGCCGCCATATCTTCGTGGGCGAGACCGACGCGCAGGCCCGGGCCATCGCGGAGCCGCCGCTGAGGTATTTCTTCACGCTGTGGAACCGGGGCTTCAACGAAGCCAAGACGGAAGTCGCCGTCGATCAGCGCAAGGTCAAGGAAGCCATGGTCAGCGCCAGGTCTTCCAGCTACTTCCGCCCCGGCAACGAGGAGCGGGTCAACTTCCATCCCATGAGCTGGGAGGAGTTGCTTGAGACGGGGTTCGTCATCGCCGGCAGTCCCGACACCGTCGCGCGGCAGGTCAACCAGCAGATGAGCCAGATCGGCGCCGACCACTTCATGGGTATGTTCCACATCGGCAACCTCGCCCACGACAAGGTGATCGATTCCCTGAACCTCTTCCACAAGGAGGTCATGCCGAGACTGAACGGCGCTTGAGCCGCGGAACCCGCGCGCTCATGCCGCGAGGTGGACAACGGTGGCGATTCTCTCCAGCGGCCTTCTCGTTGCAGCCTTGCTGCTGGCGCTCCCGCCGGTCTTCAAGGACCATGCGCCGGCGCAGCAGCGGCCCGTGACCTTCATCGTGGGGGCGGGGGCCGGCAGCGTCTTCGACAACTACACCCGCACGCTGGCCCGTCATATCGGCCGCCACCTGCCGGATCGTCCCAAGGTCGTGGTCAGGAACCTGGTCGGCGGCGGCGGCAGTGTCGCGGCCGAGTACCTCTACCGCGAGGCCAAGCCCGACGGACGGACGGTGGGGAACTGGCCGGGCGGCCTCATCCACAAGCAGATATACGGCAGCAAGGACGTGAAGCTCGACACACGGCGGTTCGCCTGGGTGGGCGCCATCGCCACACTGCATCCCGTCTGCGTCGTGACCCAGGCGAGCGGTATCGGCGATCTGGCAGCGTGGTCGGGTGCCAAGAAACCCGTCAAGCTGGGCGGCATCGGCCGTAACGACGCCGCCACCAACATGTCACACGTCTTCGGCGCCGCCCTGGGCCTGCCGATAACGCTCATCGACGGCTACAGGGGTCCGTTGAACGTGCGGCTGGCTGCCGGCAACGAGGAAGTGCAGGGAGGTTGCTGGTACTGGCAGGCGGTGAAGAAGGCGTGGCGGAAGATGTTGGCCGCCGGGAACGCCAAGGTGGTTCTGCAGGCAATGACGGAACCTCATGCCGACCTGCCCTCGGTACCCAACGCGCTGGATCTTGCCAAGTCTGAGGAAGCCCGCATGCTGCTCATGTACGGGGTTCAGGATCCGGCGAAGATCGCCCGGGCCTATTCGCTTCCACCCGGGACTCCGAAGGAGCAGGTGGCCATTCTCCGCAAGGCCTTTGCCGACACCGTGGCGGAGCCGTCGTTCGTCGCCGAGGCCAAGAGCCTGGGGCTGGAAATCCGCCCGCTGGGCGGGGCCGAGATCGAAAAGACCGTGCAGGGACTGTTCAAGCTGAGTCCCAAGCACATCGTGCAGCTCAGGAAAGTGCTCTTCCCCGAACAACCGGGCACCGAGGATCGGACCCCGTAAGGGCGGGTTCCGGACTCGATCCTGCATCGCACCGTGCGCGCCCGGCGGGTTTGAAACCCGTCCCCTACCCCTCCTTGCCGCGAATCAGCCGTTCCACCGTATAGTCCATGACCGTTTCGCCGCGCTGGTTCTTTACCAGGTGCCGGCAGCGGACGATGCCGGCGTTGCGGGACTTTGTCCGGCGGCTTTCGAGCACCTCGAC
>JAPOQB010000702.1 GCA_026710965.1 Deltaproteobacteria bacterium
CCCGCGAAAGAAACCCCGGGAGGTGGCGGCAAAAAAGGTGTCCGGATTTGCCGGCGAGCGGACGATCATGTGCACGTCCGGGTACTCGATGCCCTCGCTCACGTCCTCCCAGGTCTTGCCCCGGTCGAAGCTGCGCACGATGCCGCCGTGCTCCAGCGCGAGATAGAGCGTATCGGTGTTGTCCGGGTCGATGTAGATGTGGCGCACGTGGCCGTGGTGCGGCGGGTACGGGAACCACCAGTGGTGCTGGACCTCGGGCGGGAGCGCCCGCAACCCGTCCAGCTCTTCCCAGGTATCGCCGCCGTCCTCGCTGCGAAAAAGCTTGACCGGCTCGGTGCCGGCGTAGACCACGCGGTCCTCGGCGGGGTCCACGGTAACCCAGCGGATGTCGCCTTCGAGCACCCGCTGCCAGTGGCGCCCTTGATCGCGGGTGCGGTAGAGGCCATCCTGCGTCACCCCTACGTAGACCACCTCGGGGGTTTGGCGACAACCCCAGACCGAGTCCACCACCTGTTCCGGGAAAAAGCTGGTGTACTCACGCGATCCCCGCATGGAGGTCCAGATGTCGCCGACGCCGCGCAGAATCACCATGCCTGCCTGGGTTCCGGCGTAGAGTCTGAGAGCCTCGGCCACTTGATGTGCCCTCCGTAACGGCCTGCCGAGCGTCAGGCCTGCTGCTGCAACTTCTCCAGGAAGGTGGCCGAATCCATCACCACCCCGAAGTGCTTGTCGAAGTTTTGCAGGGTGGAGGCCTGTTCCTCGTCGGAAAAGCAGGCATTGCTGTCCGAGAGAAAGAGCACCTTGAAGTCGCGCATGGCGCCGTCCCGGGCGGTGCTGTCGCAGCACACGTTGGTGGCCACGCCGGTGATGGCGATGACGTCCCGTCCCAGTCGCCGCAGCACGTTCTCCAGGTTGGTGCCGTAGAAGCCGCTGTAGCGGAACTTCTTGATGGTGATCTCGTCCGGTTCCGGCTTCACGCTCTCGCAGAACTGAGCGCCGGGAGCTCCCTCGATGTTGGTCCAGGGATCGTCGGTGTCGTGGGTCATCGGCTTCAGGTCGGCGAACACGCCCACGTCCGCCAGGTCCTTGCGCTTGGTGGTGTAGAGATAGATGACCGGCACGTCCGACGAGCGGCACACCGCCAGGATCTCCTGGATCTTCGGAATGATGTCTTCCGACGACGGCAGATAACGGGTCCCCCTGGGGTCCACCCACATGTTCTGCATGTCCACGACGACCAGCGCCGTGTTGTCCTTGCCGATACGCCAGTGGTCCGCGGGCCGTGATTCATCCATGTTCGACCTCCTAGTGTTGCGTTCCGTAAATACGTTGACGAATCTGCGGGTCCTTTTGGCCGTCGGCTGCGTTGCTCTTCCTCGCGTGGTGCCCGCCACTGAAGGGCGACCGCAGGTCGCCCCTACAAGTCATCGCGCCTTGCCGACGACGATAAATCCTCCGCATATTATGACGCGAATTAACCAGACACCACACTAGGGCTATGAGCTATACCGAGCACCGGGTCTCCCGTCTATCACAGACGAATCCGCGGCCACAAGCCGAACGGGGCCGCCCCGGAACCGCCGCAACGGTTGACAAACGTTCCGGCTTCCGAGAGAACAGGGTCCCATTCCCCCGCGCCGTCCAATGAGGAGGACCGAATGACAAAGTTCGTGATCACCGTGCTGGCATTGTTTTGCCTGGCCCAGACTGCCCAGGCACAGACCGTGAGCATCGGCACCAAC
>JAPOQB010000703.1 GCA_026710965.1 Deltaproteobacteria bacterium
AGGGCCTGGGCGATTTCGTCGTCACCGTACGGAAATGGCGAAAGCACTCCGTAGACCGCCAGTAGCGCCTCGCGGTCCAACGGATGGAGTATTTCGCCTGTCCTCACCGACGTGTATTGTGCCCGCATCACGGATTCAGGGAAACGTTCGCGGTCTGGGTGGTGGCGTCCGAGCACGTGGAGGATCTCGTGGACCAGAACGTGCAAGCGTTCCCGCCCGGTGGCACGGGCAGGGTCCACCCAGATTCGGCCCGCCCAGTTCGACAGGGTCCGTGAGCCAAGTGATCGTACGCTCCAATTGTACTCCGCTCGGCCCGATGGGCGCGGTTCGCCTTCGGCGACCTCTTTCTTCGACCAGACTTCCGCCGGCGCGAATTGAACGATGATGTCCCCGGCCGGGATTTTCACCGTGTCGCATATCAAGCGCTCGCAACCAACGACTCCCAGGCTGTCGGCAAACCGCCTTGGCACGAGGGACTCGTCGAATCTCAGGCGCCACTCCGGCGGAAGGGCCGCATTGATCAACTGGACTGCCCGCACTGTCTGATCGATCATCTCCGGGGTCGCCCCCTCGACGACTCGCACCGTCAGCGTCAACCGGAACGGCTTCATGGGACCGTCCCGACTCTTCTTCGCTTCGGCCGCAAGGTAGTCCATCAACTCCCCCGCGCCCACACCGTCGGCCACACGGCCATACGATACCCGAACGTTCCCATGCTCGTGCACAACGGGTATGGACCTCCCCGGTCGTCCTACACCCGGG
Organism: Deltaproteobacteria bacterium; assembly: GCA_026710965.1. GTDB lineage: Bacteria > Desulfobacterota > Binatia > UBA9968 > JAJDTQ01 > JAJDTQ01. Next base: position 763 of record JAPOQB010000703.1, read on the forward strand.
TTCACCCGCAGGGTTCGGCCGATATAGGCGGCGGGAGCGTTGACGAAGTCGGATGGGCGTTGCAGCGGGAGCGCGGCAAGCGCGCCGGAGGGCGCGGCCGGGAGGCTCGGCGAATCCGCCCGAGGCAGGCGCGGTGGGCTTTCGGCCGATCCCATACCCGAGCGGCCGTCGCCGCTGGCCGACAATGCCACCAGGAAGAAGACCATAACCGACAACGAGCGCGGAAGAGATCCTGTACGAGATCCGTGCATAGCCACCGCAAAGATGATAAGGCAGGTTATTCGGAAGCGTTTGGCAATGTAAAGCGTACTCTGCGTTTCGGAAGGAGGCCCACCATGAAGCGCGTGGCACACGTCGTGAACCAGTTCTTCGCCGGCATCGGCGGCGAGGAGAAGGCGGATGTCGCCGGCGGAACCCTCGACGACCTCGCGGGGCCTTCACGCGGCCTGCAACGGCTGCTCGAGGGCGAAGCGGAGGTGACGCCCACCATCTACTTCGGCGACAACCACTTCCACGAACGGCCCGAGGAGGCGCGAGCGGCACTCATGGAGGAGCTCGCGGCGGCGGAGCCCGACATCATCGTGCTCGGGCCGGCCTTTAACGCCGGCCGCTACGGCTTGGCCTGCGTCGAGATCGGACACATGGTCGCCGCCGAACTGGAGCGCGTTTGCGTCACCGCCATGCACGAGGACAATCCGGCGGTGGACACGTACCGCGAGTACCACGACCCGCGGCTGTTCCTCTTGCCCACCACGGAAACGGCCGCCGGCATGGGCAAGGCCCTGGACGAATTGGCCCGTTTCGTTCTCAAGCGGCTACGGGACGAACCGGTGGGCGCCGCCGACGACGAGGGTTATCTGCCCCGGGGCATCCGGCTGCAGGAGCAGAGCGGCCGGACCGGCGCGGACCGCGCCCTCGACATGCTGTTCGACAAGCTCGAGGGCAAGGCCTTCGCCACCGAGGTTCCCATGCAGACCTGGGACCGGGTGGCGCCCGCGGCCGCGGTGAAGGAGGTGGGCAAGGCCAAGATCGCGCTGGTCACCACCAGCGGCGTGGTGCCGTGGGGCAACCCCGACGGTTTCAAGACCTTCCGCAACACCTTCTGGCGCAAGTACCCGGTGGCGGAACTCAAGACCATGGAGCCCGGCATGTGGGAAGCGGTGCACGGCGGCTACAACGTGGCCAACATGAACGCGAACCCGCTGTACGGCGTTCCCCTGGACGCGTTGCGAGAGCTCCAGCAGGAAGGAAAGTACGAGGACCTCTACCCCGCCTACTACGTCATACCCGGCAACCAGGGCTCGCCCGCGGCCATGCAGCGGGTAGGACAGGAGATCGCGGCGGAGATCAAGGCCAACAGCGTGGACGCCGTGCTGTTGGTCAGCACGTGAGGCACCTGCAGTCGCAGCGGAGCTGTGATCAGCAAGGAACTGGACCGTGCCGGCGTCCCCGTGTCGATGGTTAGCGCGATGTTCCCCCTGGCCGAGCAGGTGGGCGCCAGCCGCATCGTCAAGGGCGTCAAGATTCCCCATCCCTGCGGCGACCCGACCCTGCCGCAGGAAGTCGACGAGAAGCTGCGCAAATCCATCGTCGAAACCGCTCTCAAGGCCCTTGGAGAAGAGATCGAAGAGAGCACCGTGTTCACACCGGACGCGGCGTCATGAGCGGTACCCGGCATGCTACGCCGTTGGAGTTGGCGGACTTTCCCGTAGAGGATCTTCACTTCGGCGGAAAGCTGCACTACGCCGACCGGAACCTGGAGGTGGACGCGGCGGAGTTGGTGGAGATCGCTTCACGGGATCCCAGGATCCTCTCCGCCAGGCTCGACATCGTGCGTCCCGGCGAGCGTGCGCGGGTGACCGGCATCCGTGATGTCGTGGAGCCCAGGGTCAAGGTGGACGGCGACGGGCAGGTGTTTCCCGGCATCACCAACCCGGTGGCGCCGGTGGGCGCCGGCCGTACTCACCGGCTGTCCGGCATGACCCTCATCACCACGGCCGAATACGAGGGCACCATCCGCACCGGCACCACCGCCCAGCGAAGCGCCATCCTCGACATGTGGGGGCCGGGGGCGGAGCTCACGGGCTTCAGCCGGTTCCCGGGCCTCGTGCTGACTTTCCGGCTCCCGCCCGACCTGATCGAGGCCGAGGCCCATCAGGCGATACAGGGCGCCGAGTACCGGGTGGCGCAACAGCTTGCCGAGGCCACCGTCGACGCCGAGCCCGCCGACGTCGAAACGCACGGCGCGGCCCACAGGAACCCGCGGCTGCCCAAGACCGTGGTCATCGTGGGCTGCATCACCGAGTCGGAGCATCTGCCCTCCGGCCTGGGCTACTACGGCCTGGCGGTACGCGAGTCGCTGAGCACGGTGGTTCACCCAAACGAGTTGCTGGACGGCGCGGTCACCGGCAGCACCATGAAGACCATCGCCTACTCCCCCACCACCTGGGACTGGCAGAACCAGCCGCTGGCCCTGAGCGTGTCCCGGGAGCACGGCCGCCGGCTCGACTTCGCCGGCGTGGTGCTGCAACGCATCCGCTTCGAGAGC
>JAPOQB010000707.1 GCA_026710965.1 Deltaproteobacteria bacterium
AAGGAGGAAGACATGCTGCGACTACTGTCTTACGGCCCTTGACCGTACGCCCACAGGACAAGGCTTGTCCTGGCGGAAAAAGACATCCCTTACGACCTGGTGGAGTGCGATCTCCAAAACAAGTCCGAGGAGCTGCGCACGCTCAACCCCTACGGCAAGGTGCCGGTGCTGGTGGACGGGGACACGGTGATCTACGAATCCGCCGTCATCAACGAGTACCTGGACGAGAAATTTCCCGACGTGGCGCTGATGCCCAAGGACCTGGCGGAGCGGGCGCAGGTGCGGATCTGGATCGACTTCTGCAACACCCGGCTTCAGGCCGCCGCCGGCAATATCCGCCACGACCACGAGGTCGAAAAGAACAGGAAGCGGCTGGCGGAGCACCTGAAGACGCTGGACGAGCGCATGGCCGGTCGGGACTTTATCGTCGACGACTATTCGCTAGCGGACATCACCTATATCCCGTTCTTTACCCGGGAAGACCACTACAAGGTGTCCGTCGGCGATGAGTTCCCGAACGTGAAGCGCTGGCGTGAGCGGCTGCTGGAGCGGCCGAAGGTCAAAACCACGCCGTGACTCGCGCCGCCCCCGGGCGACCCTGACCGGATGATGGAAACCGGGAACACGTTGGTGCCGGCCTTCGAGGTCGCCACGACACTGGCCGGCAAGGTGGCCCGCCTGCAAACGCTGCTGCGGGAGATGGAGCACGTGGTGGTCTGTTTCTCCGGCGGCGTCGACTCCGGCTACCTGCTGGCCGAGGCCGTGAACGCCTTGGGGGACAACGCCCTGGCGCTGACCGCGGTCTCCCCCAGCCTGGCGCCGGAAGAGGGGGCGGACGCCCGAAGCCTGGCGGATAGCATCGGCGCCCGGCATCTGCTCATCGACACCTACGAGCTCGACGACCCCCGTTACGCCGCCAACCCCGTCAACCGCTGCTACTTCTGCAAGACCGAGCTCTACGGCAAGGCCATCGAGGAGGCCGCCTCCCTCGGCATCGCCCACGTGCTGGACGGCTTCAACCTCGACGACCGCGGCGACCACCGGCCCGGCCGAAAGGCCGCGCGGGAGCGGGGCGTGCGCTCGCCGCTGGACGAGCTGGGCTTCACCAAGGCCGACATCCGCGAGGCGGCCCGGCGCATAGGTCTCCCGGTGTGGGACAAACCCGCCCTCGCCTGCCTCTCCAGCCGCTTCCCCTACGGCACCGCCATCACCCCGGAGAAGCTCACCCAGGTCAACCGCTGCGAGCGCGTGCTGCGGGAGCTGGGCTTCCGCGTCTACCGGGTCCGCTACCACGACGAACTGGCGCGCATCGAGGTGGCGTCCGGCGAGTTCGACAAGCTGCTGCAACCCGGGGTCAGGGAAGAAATCCTCCGCCGTTTCAAGGAAACCGGCTTCACCTACGTCAGCATCGACCTGCAAGGCTACCGCACCGGGTCCCTCAACGAGACCGTGAAGAAACTGTAGGGACAGGTTCGAAACTCGCCCCTACACCGTGATCGGTCTGCTCCGAGGTCGAACCCGAACTCCTTACCGCACCTCGACCCGCCAGGGGTATCTGCGGTCGTATCCAGGTGGCCCAAAACCAGCAAATGGCTAGCTGTAGCCAGTGTAAGGGCGCTATACTTCCATAGGCCGGAGGATAATGAACAGTGCGCGCCCCACGACGCAGGCGTCCGCGAAAGCGGACGATCAAGGTTTCGCCGGACATCGACCTGGATGGGTTGGCTAACCAAGTCGTCTACGAGGGGAGTGCCGAACACAAGGACGTTCCAGGCTTTGCCGGCCAACCTCGCCTGCGTGCCGACGCTTCTTGCTGCCCTCGGGAGATAACGGACCGCGAAATGGTCTCCGGATGGCTGCGGTTGGCAATTCGCCGGGGCGCTGTCGGCGCGCCTTGGGAGGGAGAATTCCCGCGCTATGTGTGGTACATGCACGGCGACACTGTCTTTGAGGCCCGGTTGGTGAACCGCGAAACCGGTTCGTACAAGGGGTATCCGCTGGACAGTGACGAATGGCCGAAGGGCATCGAGTCTCTTTATGCCGCAGCTTGAATTCAAAATTGATTGGGTGGACGCAGAAGGGGTCAGGGGACCGGAGTTGTCCGCGACCTGGGCGTCGCTTCAGATAACGGCTGGCGACTCGGTCGTGACCCGTGTGCTCGACACCCGGGCAAGAACCGTCCGCGACTTTGTTTATGTCCCGATCTATCCCCTAGCAGAGTGGTTGGCTACCAACTGGTGGTTCCTGACGCGCGAGTTCGGTAGTCCCGCGAAGGAAGAGAATCCCGACTTCCATCGCCGCCATTCACTCGACGCCAACCGGGAAGGATATGCATTCCCCAGCGTGGAGGTAGTCTCCTCTGGCTCTTGGACCCATCTCACCTGGAAACGGGATCGGAGTCCTTGGACCAAAGTAGAGTTCCTGGAACAGGGCGAGATGTGGATAGACAGTGAGGAATTTGGCGAACATTGCACCGATCTCATCGACAGGGTGATCCGACGGCTGGTAGCCCTTGGTGTGGATGGCACCTTGCTGCAGGACGAATGGGATGCAATTCGGAATGCGGACCAAGACGAGACACGATTTTGCCAAACAGCGGCCGGGCTGGGTTGGGACCCCTACGCTCTCGACGACCACGGGCGCAACCGAGTGTTTCTGCTCGCCGACAAGCTGGGCGAGTTGCTGGGCGAGGCCGTCCCGGCCGTCAATGCGGAAGACCCGTCTGAAGATTGGATTGCAATCGGGGATGCCGTATTCAAGACAAAAAAAATCCGGAGCCTTCCTCTAGACCGTATTAGATCCTTCCGTCATGAAGCTGACCGCGCCACAATCGCGGAACCGCAATACCGGTATCTTGGTCCCGCAGTTCTGGGAGTTTTCCATCGCTCACAACCATGGAATGTCGGGTACGAGTGCGCGCAGCGGCTGCGCCAACACCTGAATCTGGATGGCCAACCGCTACCCACCCTACCGGAGTTGGCGAAAGCTCTAGGCGAAGATGCCGGTTCGATCAGAAGAGTAACCAGACCGCCAGCGGCCGCCAGCGGCTGGCCCGCGCTGGTGGACGGCATCATCACCCATAGTGATGACGGGAACCCGGCCTTTGCCTTCCGGGCACTTCGTGGCGACAGCCAACGGTTCCACTTTTGCCGCGCTCTTGGGGAAGTCCTGCTGTCACCTGATTCCAATACGCTACTCACGAGAACCTACTCGGAGCGACAACAGCGCAACCGTGCCTTCGCGGCCGAGTTTCTCGCACCCGCGTCCGGGCTACGGGACAGAATCTCGCGCACCGTCGTCGACACCGACGACATCGACGGCTTGGCCGCGGAATTCGGTGTTTCGCCGCACGTGATCGAGCACCAGATCAAGAACCACCGAATCGCTCGGTTCTCGCAGGCGTTGGATTCAAGCGGGTAGCGTTGCTCAAGGCTCGTAGCGTACGGGCCGCCGGCGTCCACCTGTTTCTGTTGACACCACAATGGCTTGTTGCTACGCGTAGCCGGTCAAATCGGGCGCAAGCCCGAAAACAGACAAGGAGGTTGCACCATGTTCCGCAGAATCGTGTTGCTCGCCGCGCTCCTGGCGCTCGTGCTCGCCCACGCGCCGGCCAGCGCCGAAGATTTCTACAAGGACAAGGCACTGCGCATGCTGGTGGGCTTCTCCCCCGGCGGCGGTTACGACACCTACACCCGCTACATCGCCCGTTACATCAGCAAGTACATTCCCGGGAAACCGACTCCGGTGGTCCAGAACATGCCGGGGGCGGGGAGCCTGATCACCGCCAACCACATCTACAAGCGGGCCAAGCCGGACGGCAAGACCCTGGGGGTGTGGAGCCCGGCGCTGATCTTCGCCAAGGCCATGGGCGACAAGAAGGTGAGGATCGAGCCGGCGGAGTTCGAGTACATCG
>JAPOQB010000358.1 GCA_026710965.1 Deltaproteobacteria bacterium
CGTGCTGAGCCATCAGATGGTGTATACGCTGGTGCAGGCGGTGTCGTCGGCGGGGATCCTGGCGCTGGTGGCGGCCGACAGCACCGAATATCCGGTGCTGCTCTATGCCTATGCCGCCTGCTACGGCCTCGGTCAGGGATCCCGGGCGCTGGTGTTGTCGGCCATCTCCGCCGATGTTTTTCTCGGGCGCAACTTCGGCGCCATCTACGGCTACTTCACCATGAGCATAGGATTCGGCGGCGCCGTGGGGATATGGCTGGGGGGCTTCCTCCACGACGTCTACGGCAATTATACGGTCCCGTTCATGATCGCTTTCGGGAATTTCATGGTCTCCATATTGATGGTGTGGGGCATGCGTTTCCTGAAGGGCACCCGGGAACAGGCGTTCAAATGAGTCGGGGCGGGGGACACGGGAGAACCCGGTCGCTCATGCGGTGATCGCGGATGTTCTACCGGTTCGAATTCGAGGCGGAATTCTATCCGACCCTGGAGCGGGTTCCGTTCCACGTCAGGATGAAGCTCGACCTGACAGGGATCCGGGTGTCCCTGAACACCTGGCGCGCGTTCACCCTGGAAGAGCGCTGGGCGCTGTGCCATTTGCCGGCGGATACGGACGAGGAGAAGGATGTGTTCGCCGCGTTCCTGGCGGCGCTGGCACAGGCCCGGGCCGGGGTGGAGGCCGTGCGTTCTCCGGCCCTGGACCCGGACGAATGGGCTGCCGCCGCCGTACCCGAGGTAGTGGCCGTGCGAAGCGAAACCGAGGGGGTAGGCGTGACCCCCGCCGAATGGAGCCGCTGGGCCGGGCACGAACGCTACGCCCTGCACAAGACCGCCCTGTCCAAGGACCCCGAGCTTTTCCACCAGGCTCTCCGGGAGCTGCGCCAGAGGCTGTGCTCCTGACGAAGGGTGCTGACCCCGCGTTTGGTAGGGCGCCCTTCGACTTCGCTTCGCGAAGCCTGTCCTGAGCCTGGTCGAAGGGCTCAGGACGAACGGTTGTAAGGGCAACGGCAGTCACCCCTGCACCGATCGTCCTGAGTCCTTCGACAAATCTGTCCTGAGCTTGTCGAAGGGCTCAGGATGATCGGGAAGCGTTTCCAAGGCCGTTCGTCCTGAGCGTAGCGAAGCGAAGTCGAAGGGCGCAATCTTCCCTTGTGCTCGTGCAAACGGCGTGGAATCATTCAGTTGAAGCCTGCGGGGCGGTGTTTCCCGCGGGGTTCGCGTGAGATCATGAATGAGTGCTGAAACCGACACGGTTGGCTCGGCCGTTGTTCTGGCCGGAGGCAAGAGCAGCCGCATGGGCCGGCCCAAGGCCATGCTTCCGTTCGGGGGCGAGCCCCTGATCGTGCAGGTGATCCGCAGGCTCGCGCCCCTGTTCCCGGATATCGTGGTGGTGGCCGCGCCCGACCAGGAATTGCCGGAACTGCACGCCACGCTGGTGCGCGACGAAGTGGCGTACCAGGGCCCGGTGGGCGGCATCTGCTATGGACTCCGGGCGTGCAACAGCGCCGCGGGGTTCGTGACCTCCTGCGACGTTCCGTTCCTCAGTCTTCCCCTGGTTTCCCATCTGACCTCCCGGCTCCCGGATCACGACGTGGTGGTGCCGTATTGGGAGGGACGCCTGCAACCGTTGCACGCCGTGTACCGGCGCTCGGTGCTGCCGTTGCTGGAACAACAGCTTGAGCGCGGCGAGTTGCGCCCGGTCTTTCTCTACGACAAGGTCCGTACCCTGAAGGTGGAGGAGGACGAGATCCGCGCCTTCGATGCGGACGGCGCGAGCTTCTTCAACATGAACACGCCGGAAGCCTACGCCGACGCGTTGGCCCGCTGGCAGGAGAAGCCCGAGGACGCGGCGCCCGCCCGCTGTCAGGTCGAGCTCTTCGGCGTGGCCAGGTTGCGGTCCCGGACGAGCCACGTCTCGGTGGACTTGCCGGAGGCGGCGACACTGGCGCAGGTACTGTCCGCGCTGGCCCTCAAGCTGCCCGCCCTGGTGGGTCCGGTCATCACCACGGCCGGCGATGCCCTCACCGCCGGCCACGTTTGCAACCTCAACGGGCGCGACTTCGTGCGGGACACGAGCCGCCCGGTGGAGGCCGGCGACCGGCTTCTGATCATGTCCAGCGATGCCGGAGGGTAAGGGTGTACGGGTTTCACAACAGGTTGCTGCACGTGGATCTGGGCACCGGCCGTCACCGTTGGGAGGAAAGCGGTGAGGGCCGCCTGCGGTCCTTTGTCGGCGGCATCGGCCTGGGCACGAGCCTGCTCTACGACTTCGCGCCGCCGGGAGTCGAACCCCTGGCGCCCGAGAATCCGTTGATCTTCGCCAGCGCGCCACTGGCCGGGACCGGGCTCACCACCACCGCCAAGTACGCGGTGGTGACGAAGTCGCCCCTCACCGGTTTCATCGCCGACTCGCTGTCGTCGAGTTTTTTCGCGCTGGAGCTCAAGGCGGTGGGGGTCGATGCAGTGGTGGTCACCGGCCGGGCGCCGGCCCCGTCCTATCTGTTCATCGGCAATGACGGCGTGGAGTTCCGGGACGCGAGCCGGCTCTGGGGGCGGAGTGCCGCCGACACCGAGGCCGCCATCCGCGCGGAGCTCGGCAACGATGCCGTCCGGGTGGCGGCCGTGGGA
>JAPOQB010000708.1 GCA_026710965.1 Deltaproteobacteria bacterium
GGCCGACCTGCTGGCGATTCCGGTGGTCCAGCATCCGCAGTCGCCGTACATGAACTTTCCGTCGAGCCACCCGTGTCATGCCGGCCACGACATCGACAGCCACATCCAACAGGCGGACGTGGTCTTTCTCATCGACATCGATGTCCCCTGGACCCCGGCCAACCGGGACAAGCTGCGTCCCGAGGCAACGGTGCTGCAACTGGAAGTGGACCCGCTGTTCTCCTCCATTCCGGTGTGGGGCTTTCCCGTAGACCACGCCATGACCGGGGCCGCCGACGTCACCCTGCCGGCGCTCAACGGTCTGGTCCGGCAGGCGCTCGATGGCTCGGACGGGTTACGGAAAACAGTGGAGAAGCGACGTCACACGATCAAGGCCGCGCAGGACCAGACGCGGGCGGAACTGGCCGAGCGCATCGAGAAGGTGAAGGACGAGCGGCCCATCCATCCACTTTGGCTGTCCCGCTGCATCGCCGACGTGGTGGACGAGAAGACCATCGTCATGGGAGAAGCGGTGACCTCACCCCTGGGCCCGGTGCTCGGACTGGAACGGCCGGGATCGTTCTTCGATCAGGCGCCGGCCGGCCATCTGGGATGGGGTATGGGGGCCGCCATCGGCGCCAAGCTGGCGGCGCCGGACCACACGGTCATCGCCTGCGAGGGCGACGGCTCCTACATGTTCTGCGTGCCCACGGCGTGCCACTTCACGGCGCAGAAGTACCAGGTGCCGTTCCTGACCGTCATCTACAACAACCAGGCCTGGAACGCGACGCTCAGCACCGTGCGCGAGCTCTACCCGGACGGCGTCGCCCACCAGACCCGGAACTTCCCGGGCACGGACCTGACGCCGTCGCCGCAATTCGAGCTGACCGCCCAGGCGTGCGGCGCCTACGCCGAGCGGGTGGACGATCCCGGGGACCTGCCCGGCGCGCTGAAGCGCGGCCTCAAGGCCGTCAAGGAAGAGGGGCGCCAAGCCCTGTTGAACGTCATCTGCCGCAACCCGGCCGGCTGAGTCGCCGCTCTACCGGCAAGGAGGAAACCATGGTTTGCAGAATTTTGTGGGGCAAGCTTCGACCCGGAAAATGGGACGAATACGAGCGGTTCTACAATGAGGTGGTGGTTCCGGGCACGGCGAAAATGCCGGGATTTCGCGGACGTCAACTGCTCCGAAGCTCCGAGAACCCGGACGAGGGAATCTCTCTCACCTTCTGGGAGACGACCCAGGAAATGGAGCAATACGTCAAGAGCGAGACCCGGGCCAACATCGCCAAGGGTGCCGAGAACATGTACACCGGCGAGTACTGGGTCAAGGACTTCGAGGTGAAATCGCTGTCACTCCTGTCGCTGGGCAACGTGTGATCCACCTGCCCAAACCGTAGCAGGAGCGGCCCCCGGGAGGTGAAGAGGAACATGAAACGCATCGGCCTGATATCGCCCAACATGAGCGAGGAGGTGCTTGCCGACGTCTACCGGATCCTGCCGCCGGACATCACGGTGGAGGGCCGCGGGCTCCGGGTGCGGGAGTTCACGGACGAGGAATTCGCCCGGGCGGAAAGCGAGTTCTTCGGCCTGGTCCGGGAGCTGACCGAGTTCCCTCTCGACTTCCTCATGGTCACCGGCGAGCTGTTCCTCTCCTACAAGGGCCCCGGCTCGGACCGCCAGCTGCTCGAGGCCGTGGCCGAGGTCACCCCGGTCCCCGCCTCCACCGTGCTGACCTCGGTGGTGGATGCCTGCCGTCACCTGGGCATGAAACGCGTGGTCATGGCGTCTCCTTTCCCGGAGGACCAGGATGCCCGGCTCGTCCGCTTTCTGGAGCACGACGAGATCCATGTCGCCGCCTACCGGGGCCTGGCCTACGAGAACTCCCGGGTCATATGGACCCTGCCGCCGGAGACGGGGCTGGAGGTGGCGCGTCCGCTGTTAAAGGAACACCCGGATGTCGACGGCCTCTACATGCCCTGCAACAAGTGGCGGATCACGCCCACCATCGACCGGTTGGAGCAGGAGTTCGGCAAGCCCGTGGTCACCAACACCCAGGCCTGGATCTGGACCGCGCTCAACGCCATGAAGCTGGACCAGCCGGTGGAGGGGTACGGCAGGCTGCTGGCGCGGCTCTAGCGGGCAAACATCGAAAATCATGATTCCTGAACGGCATGTCAAGTTGTTGAAGAACGGACGGAACCAGGCGATAACAATTCCCCGAGAGTTCGAGCTGCCCGGCGACGAGGCCGTCATGCGAAAGGAGGGAAACCGGCTAATCATCGAGCCTGTCGAGCCGAAGTCTCTGCTGGCCGTGCTCGCGACGCTTCAACCGCTTGACGAGGAATTCCCGCCAATCCCCGAACTGCCCGTCCGATTGAGGA
>JAPOQB010000781.1 GCA_026710965.1 Deltaproteobacteria bacterium
CCCGGCGTGGCTGAAGCGGATGGCGTAGGGCAGATACCGGGGGACAAACGCCAGGACCATGATCCAGATGGTGCCGTACACGGGCAGCGGCACGGTCAGGTACATCTTGAGAATGGCCACGCCCATGACGATGCCGGGGAACACCAGCGGCAGCATGGCCAACTGGTCCAGGCTCCAGCGCCAGCGGATGTCGGTGCGGGCCACCAGCCAGACCGTCACGAAGGCCAGGAACATGGCCGCGGTGGCGGAGGTGAAACTGATGGTCAGGCTGTTGAGCACGGAGCGCAGGATGGTGTCGTTGCTGAAGGCGGTAACGTAGTTTTCCAGGGTCAGGTTACCCAGGGCCTCCATGGATGGGGCCTGGAGGTAGGGCACCAGCGAAGACCACAGCATGGCGCCGATGGGCAGCACCTGCAGGAACGGCAGCACCAGCAGCACCGTGCCACCGACCCAGCGCCACCGGCCCAGGTCCTTGCGCCGGGGGTTGAAACCCTTGCCGGTGACCGTGGTGAAACGGTGGGCGTGCTGGGTCACCCGGTAGTAAGGCACCATGGCCAGCGCAACCAGCGCGATGAGCAGCACCGAGTAGGCGCTGGCGTTGCCGTACTCCGGCAGGTAGCCGTCGGTAAGCTGCAGATAGATCTCGGTGGTGAATACCTCGACCCCGGCCGGGATGCCGATAAGCGCCGGGATCTCGAAGGCCTCCAGGGTGCGGATGAAGGTGAGTATCAACACCGACAGCACGCTGGGCGTGGCCATGGGCAGGGTCACCCGCTTGAACACCTGCCAGTCGGTGCTTCCGGCCACCACCGCGGCCTCCTCCAGGGCCGGGTCCATGGAGCGGAACGGTGTCGCCATGAGCAGGAAGACGATGGGAAGCCAGAGAAAACCCTCGGTGAGGATCATCCCCTCCATGGAGAAGACGTCGAAGACCGGGCCCATGCCGGTCGCGGAGTTCACCGCGACATTGACGAAACCGGCCTTGGGCCCCAGCAGCAGGATCCAGCCGATGACCTTGACGATGCCGGGAATCGCGAACGAGACGAAGGCCGACACGTAGGCCACCGCGCGGAACGGCGCGTTGGTCCGCTCCGCCAACCATGCCATCAGCGTACCCAGCAGCAGCGACCACATGGCGCTGCCGAAAGAGAAGATGAAGGAGTTCCAGGAGAGTAGTGCGAAGTCGGAAAACGACTCGAAGATCTCGAGAAAGTGGACGACGGTGAAGGCGCCGACATCGGCGCCGCGCTCCGCCGTGAGGCTGAAGTAGCCGATGAAGAACAGCGGCGGCACCACGAGGTACAACAGCACCGCCGCCAGCGGCACGAACAGCCACAGGGGATAACCCCGGCTCCGGTTTCTCAGACCGGTAAGGGTGGCTACGAGTTGCAAGGCGGTTCTCGATAGACCGGCCGGGAAAACGCCTTGCGCGTTCCCGGCCCGTCAGGCGTGAGAGGTCACAAGACCGTGCGGTTTCGCGGACCGGTGAAATCAGATGCGCTCGCCCGCGGCCGCTACTTGCGGCCGATGGTGGTGAGCGTCTTGTTCCACCGCTTTTCCGTGTTGAGGTACTGTTCGCGGGTCATGCCCGCTTCCGGGTACCACCGCTTGAAGCCGGGATCCTTCCAGGCGCTGCCGTTGTGGTGCTCCTGGAGGATCTTCTGTCCCTGGGGGCCCAGCACGAAGTCGGCCATCAGCAGCGCCGCGTGCGGGTGTGGCGCATTCCTGGAGATGGCGAAACCCCCGGCATTGGCCACCACGACTTCCAGCGGCAGCCACTCGATGGGCGCGCCCTTGGCAATGGCGGTGACGGCGTGGTTGCGGAAGGTGCTGAACGAGACCCCCACCTCGCCGGAGACCACCATGTCCAGCAGCGCGCGTCCAGAAACCGCGTGCAGGCTGATCTCCTGGGACTTGAGTTGGTCGGCGAACTCCTTGCCCTTGATGTGGATCAGGGCGCCGATGGCCCGTTTGCCGCTGGAGGTAGTGGCGAGGCCGATCTTTCCCTTCAGGGCGGGATTCGAAAGGTCGCCGAACCCCCTGGGGACGGCGCCGGCCGGAATCGCTTTCTTGTTGTAAGTGAGCGACATGTAGGATTCCCGGTCCGTGGCCCAGTAGACCACCCCCTTGCCGGCGGAGTGCCTGGCCACGTCCGGATAGCTGCTCAGCCGCGGCGAGGTGTAAGGCGCCAGCAGCTTGGCGTCGCGCACGATCATCAAGGTCGGCGGCGTGGTCTCGAGCACGTCGAATATGTGCCGGCCCGATTCCGCCTCGCCGAAGACCCGCGGCAGAAGCCGCTTGCTGCTGCCCCGGAAGGCTTCCACCTGGATGCCGTATTTCTCACCGAAGGCCTTGGCCAGGGCCTTGTAGTTGGTTCCGGCCATGGAGGTGTACCAGACCAGCTTGCCTTCCTTCTTGGCTTCCGCCAGGAGTTTCTGCTCGCGGTCCTTCCCCTGGTACTTGGTGGCCAGCTCCGTCACGTTGGCGGCGTTGAGCGCCGGCGCCCAAGCCAGCACCACGGCCACCAGCAGACCCAGCAGAGTGCGTGAAACGTATCTCATGGTACTCCCTCCCCTCGAAGGTAAAACACGCCGGTGATCGGCCGGAGGTCCCGCGGGCTCAACTCAATCGGCTGTCATGCGTCCTTCGACTTCGCTCGGCCTTCGACAGGCTCAGCACTCGCTACGCCTGTCCTGAGCCTTGTCGAAGGGCTCGGGACGAATGGACATGAAACCCTTCCGTTCGTCCTGAGCTTAGCGCAGCGGAGCCGAAGGACGCAACTCGGCCCCTACGGCTCGTAGGACAAGTTGGAACGCACCAGGTTGCTGATGCGCCGGTGCATGGGGTTCTTGAGCTCCTCGCCGATGTGGGCCATGGCGCCCAGGGTGCGGCCGATGAGGGCGAAGGCCTTGGCCATCTGCCACTGGAGCCCCATGTCCGAGGCGATGGCGGCGATGGCGCCGGTGACGTTGATGGGCAGGCCCCGGTTGTGGCGCGCC
>JAPOQB010000709.1 GCA_026710965.1 Deltaproteobacteria bacterium
CTTGCGGGCGTTCATGTTGAGGGCGAGGAAGGTGGTACCGAAGTTCGGCCCTCGCTTGAACAGAGTGAAGTTCTTGGCCGCTTCCTGCGGCTTCAGGATCGGAAAGTGCTCGCCGGTGACGTTCAGGAAATCGGTTTCGCCGGCCTGGAATTTCAGCAGCGAGGTGGCCAGGTTGGGCACCACCAGGTAGACGATCCGGTCCAGGTAGGGCAGGGGGTTTCCGGCCGTGTCCTTTTGCCAGTACCGCGGGTTCTTCCCGAGGACGATGCGTTCTCCCGCGTCATAGCGCTCGATGGTGAAGGGACCGGTGCCGATGATGTCGCCGGGGGCGGTGCCCACGTCCCAGGTGGACGTGAAAGTGCCGTCGTCCACGTGCCTTTCCAGGATGTGTCTGGGATAGATGGAGGTGCCCATGCTCCGCAGGAAGGGCGCGAACGGTACCGGCAGGGTGAAGCTCACGGTGTGGTCGTCGATCTTCTCGGCCTTGACCTGGCCCCGTTTCCAGGTCTGCGTCGCGGCATCGCGATAGCGGATGGTAAGGCCCGGCCGAGCCGAGGCGGGGATGTCGTCGTTGTAGATGACTTTCGCGAACGTGAAGATGACGTCGTCCGCGGAGAAGGGCGCCCCATCCGCCCACGTGACGCCCTTGCGAAGGAAAAATGTCCAGACGAGCCCGTCCTCGGACGACTCCCAGCGTTCGGCCAGGCTTGGCTCGACCTCCGAGGTCAACCAGGAGGTCTCGACAAGCCCTTCGAACACGTAGTCGAGAATCTCGGTGGAGGAGGTCTCCGTCGAGATGGCCAGATTGAACGTCTTCGGGCCGGAGATCGTAGAGTACGTCAGCGTACCCCCCGGCTTACCGATCTCGTAGCGGAAGTCCGAGGCGTTTTTCTTGAGCCGCTCGACCAGTCCGAGGTCGCGGGAATGGACCGGTTGCGGCGCCGCGAAGAACAGAACCGTTGCGACTGCCGCGAGAGCGAACATGGATCGCGTGGGTCGAAACATTGTCATCCAGGAACTATATGCCGCTACGGTCCGTTTGCAAGTGAATGCACAGGGTTCGGGCGGAGGGACGCCAACCTTGCCGGGAACCGCGCCACTTGACGAGGGCAGACCGTCAGTCTACCGTAACTCGTTGAACTGACACGAGGTCGCGTCGAAGCGCACGCTGGACATGCGCGGCCGGCAACTCCGGGATGGAAGGGGTTCCTGATGGCTGAAGAGGACGTACGGGTCCTGACCAACGAAGACATGGAAGGTCTTCTCGACATGGGGGAGATCGTGGAGGCGGTGGAGACGGCCTACGGGGAGCTTGGCCGGAAGATCGCCGAGGGGATGCCCCGGCGCCGGCTGCACATGCCGCAGGAGGGCCTGGAGCGCACCTGGTACTGGCTGAATGTGATTCCCGGGGCGGTGCCGGCCTTCGACACGGCCGCGGTCCGCCTCGATTCGTCCCAGATCCGGTTCCGCAACGTCGGCGGCGCCAGCCGCATGGAGTTTCCCGGCGACTTCTCCGGCTTCGTCATGCTCTTCAGCATCAAGGAGCGCGCGCTCAAGGGCATCGTCCACGACCACTACCTGTCGGCGCTCCGGGTCGGGGCCACCAGCGGGGTGGCGGCGAAGTATCTGGCCCGGGAGGACGCGTCGGTGCTGGGCATTTTCGGCAGCGGCACCCAGGCCCACGGCCAGGTGTCGGCCTTTTGCGCGGTGCGAAAGATCCGGGAGGTGAAGGTGTTTTCGCTCCGGGAGGAGAACCGTCAGCGCTTCGCCAGGGAAGTAACCGAGCGCTACGGCGTCAAGGCCCGGGCGGTGCGACGTCCGGAGGACGTAGTCCACGACTCGGATATCGTCGTCACGGCCACCAACTCCGGCGACCCGGTGTTCGACGGCGACTTGCTGGAGCCCGGCACGCACGTCGTCTCCATGATCGGCCCGGACTGGTTCGACAAGCGCCGGGAGCTGGACGACGCCGCCATCGAGGCCTGCGACCTCATCGTGGTGAACTCCAAGGAGCAGGTGGAGATCGACGAGCAGCCCGAGCTGATGTCGCCGATCAGGAAGGGCATCATCGGCTGGGAGCAGATTCACGAGTTGGGCGACCTGGTGATCGGCAACATCGCCGGCCGCACCACCGCCTCGGAGATCACGCATCACAACAACAACTGCGGCATGGGCGTGCAGTTCGCCGCCATCGGCCACCTGGTGCTGGAGGAGGCGAAGAAACGAGACCTGGGCACGCGGCTGCCGGTGGATCTCTTCATGACGCGGCGGACGGATGTGTCTTCCCCCTGAACCGCACCGGAGTTCTCCATGGCCACGACCCTGAGCATCGACCCCCAACACCTGAAAGGCCGGCACGTGGACCGCGCCGTCGAGGTGCTCCGGCGCGACGGCGTCATCGTCTACCCCACGGACACCATCTACGGCCTGGGCTGCGACGTCACCAGCAAGGGTGCGGTGGAGCGCGTCCGGCGCATCAAGGGGCGCGAGGCCAACAAGCCGATGTCCTTCGTGTGCTCGGACCTGGTCCAGGTGAGCCGGTACGGCCACGTATCGAACTTCGCGCACCGGATCCTCAAACGGTTCCTCCCGGGCCCCTACACCTTCGTCCTCACCGCCACCAAGGAAACGCCCCGGGTGTTCCAGTCCAAACAGAAGACCGTGGGTATCCGGATTCCCGATCACCCGGTGCCGCTGGCGCTGGTGGAGCAGCTCGGCAACCCCGTGGTCAGCACCAGCGCCAACGAGAGCGACGAGGAGGTGGTGACCAACCCGGCAGACCTCGAACGGATCTTCGGCCACCGGGTGGACCTCATCATGGAGTGCGGCACCCTCCCGGTCCTGGCCTCCAGCGTCATTTCTCTTGTCGATGACACCATCGCGATCCTGCGCGAAGGGCAGGGGGATCTCAGCTACTTCAAGAGCCTCGTCTGATCCCGACGCTGGAGTTCCTTCACCGCATTTACCGTCTGCACTGGCCAGCCCGTCGGCCTTTGTTCCGCGCCTTTGCGGCCCCTGTCACGTTGACACTGGTGTCGCGCGTGTGGCATACGGGGGCCACGCCAAGCAAGCAAGGAGGTGCCCCATGCGAGCAAAGCGTCTTACGACAGTACTCGTGGCAGCGGTCGTCGCGCTGGCCCTGGGCTTCCCGGGTCCGGCGGTTTCGGCGGACAAGTATCCCAGCAGGACCATCACCTGGCTGATCCCCTACGGTCCGGCGGGTGGTTTCGATCTTCACAGCCGCGCCATGATCGTGGGCATGAAGAAAGCCCTGGGCGTCAACATCATCATCCGGAACCGGCCGGGGGCCGGCGGCAACGTCGCCTGGAACCTCACCTGGGGCGCCAAGCCCGACGGCTACACCATCTCCACCGTCAATATTCCCGGAGCCATTATCTCGGAGTTGTTCCACGAGCCCAAACCACAGTACCGGTTGAAGGACTTTTCCTGGATCGGGCAGATCTCGGCCGGACCGTATATTTTTGCGGTCGGAGCCAAGACGCCGTTCAAGACCCTGCAGGATATGCAGAAGGCCAAGGAATTCCTGACCACGGGCTCGGGGGTGGGCGGTACGGACTGGATTACGGCAACCCTGTCGGGAAAGGTCATGAAGTTCCCCCTCAGGCATATA
>JAPOQB010000710.1 GCA_026710965.1 Deltaproteobacteria bacterium
AATCCCTTCGAAGAGCTGCGAGTTGGGTTGATGCCCGATGGCGATGAAGACGCCGTCGCAGGCGAAATGGTCGTCCTTGCCGGTCTTCAGGTTCCGCAATGTGACACTGGTGACGCCTCCGTCCTGGGCGTCGCCGTGGATGTCCGCGAGGGTGGTGTCCCAGATGAAGTCGATCTTGGGATTGGCCCTGGCGCGGTCCTGCATGATCCTGGACGCCCGGAGCTGGTCGCGCCGGTGCACGATGTTGACCTTGCTGGCAAACTTGGTGAGGAAGGTGGCTTCCTCCATGGCGGTGTCGCCGCCGCCCACCACGATGAGTTCCTTGTCCTTGAAGAAGAAGCCGTCGCAGGTGGCGCAGGCGGAGACCCCGTGTCCCATCAGCCGGTTCTCGGCTTCGAGCCCCAGCAGCTTGGCGGTGGCGCCGGTGGCGATGATCAGGGCGTCGCAGGTGTAGCGGTCCTTGCCGGCCTGCAACGCGATGGGCCGCGTGCCCAGCTCCACGGCGGAAACATCCCCGAAAACGATCTTGGTGCCGAAGCGTTCCGCCTGCTTGCGGAACTGGTCCATCATGTCGGGACCCATGATGCCGTCCGGGAAGCCGGGGTAGTTCTCGACGTCGGTGGTGATGGTGAGTTGTCCCCCGGGCTGGGAACCTTCGACCACCAGCGGCTCCAGGTTGGCCCGGGCCGTGTAGAGGGCGGCGGTGAGCCCGGCCGCCCCCGAACCGAGGATGATGATGCGATAGTGAGTCTGTTCTGCCATGATTTCGATTTTAGCATACGGGCCTTGTCCCTTGTAGGTCGGGCCGGCAGGGCCGCTTGCTTTCGTTGCCCCCGGAGATACACTGACCGCCAACGACACGGAGGACTGGCGAATGGCAACGTTGTCCCATATCGATGAGCAGGGACGGGTGCGGATGGTGGACGTCACCGGCAAGGACGTGACCCAGCGGGTCGCCGTGGCCCGGGGCGTCGTGAGCATGCAGGCGGAGACCCTGGCGGCCATCGCCGAGGGGCAGATCCCCAAGGGCGACGTTCTCACGGTGGCGCGCATCGCCGGGATCATGGCCGCCAAGAAGACGTCCGAGCTCATTCCCATGTGCCATCCGCTCAACATCAGCGGGGTGGAGCTGAGGCTCACTCCCCGGCAAAGCCCGCCGTCGGTGGAGATCGAGGCGACCGTCCGGATCGCCGGCAAGACGGGCGTGGAGATGGAGGCGCTCACCGCGGTCTCGGTGGCGGGTCTCACGATCTACGACATGTGCAAGGCCGTGGACCGGGAAATGACCGTGGGCGAGATCCGCCTCATGCACAAGAGCGGCGGCAAGAGCGGTACCTTCGTGCGGGCGTAAAGCGCTTCGGCGCGCGGCCGAGGCTAAAGTCTTTCCGGAAACTACCGAATGGGTTCCTATGGAGACCTCGATGGTGCGCCATCGTGCAATGGCGCCGTTTGGCTTTGCGTCGCTTCGCACGCCCTGGACGTGTCGGAGGACGCCCAAACCCGGAAGAGAGGCCATGTCCCGAGCTTTCGATGCCGCGCCCATGATGACCCGAATCAACCAATGGCCGATGGAAGACCGCCCCCGGGAGAAGCTCGTCGAGAGAGGGGCGGAACATCTCACCGAAACGGAGTTGGTGGCGATCCTGCTGGGTACCGGCAGCGCCGGAGAGCACCAGAACGCGCTGGATCACGCCCGTATGCTGATGAAGCACTTCGGCGGCCTCCGGGGCATCGATGACGCGTCCGTGGCCGAGTTGACGGGTCTCAAGGGCCTGGGCCAGGCCAAGGCGGCCCGCCTCAAGGCATGCCTTGAGCTCGGCCGCCGCCGCGAAGACCTTCGTTCGGAAACCGGCCAGTTGCTGAGCTCGCCGGAGGAGGTCTTCCGCCATTTCCGGCCCCGCTGCATCAACGCCAAGCGCGAGGCCTTCTACGTGGTCCTGCTGACCAACCGAAACCGCAAGATCCGCGACGTCAAGATCTCGGAGGGGTCCCTCACGGCCTCCGTCGTCCATCCCAGGGAGGTCTTCAATCCGGTTATCCGGGAGTCCGCGGCCGGGGTCATCTTCGTCCACAATCATCCCAGCGGCGATCCATCCCCGAGCCGCGAGGACGTGGACATCACCCACCGTCTCCGCCAGGTGGGCGAGGTCCTGGGCGTGCGGGTCCACGACCACGTGGTGGTGGGGCACGATCGGTTCTTCAGCTTCAACCGGGAGGGCCTCCTGTGATTCCGATTGATATGCGTGATCGCGTGATATAGTGGACTTTGACGGGAACGGGCACGTACGGTCATGATCGAGTTCGAAGCGGTGAAGATAGGGGAGCTTTTGGGTCCGGTGGCGGCCCTGATGGTCGGCGCGGCCCAGTGCTCGCTGATCTGGATCGGTCTTCGGAGGATGGACCGGGCATCCAGAGAGCGTGACCGACAGATCGAGAACCAGAACCGGGATTCGGAGAGGCGGCACGAGGAAGCTCAGAGGCGGCATGAGGAGGCGGAGAAAGAATCAGCCAGGCGCCACGAGGAAGCCATGACGTCGCTCCGCGCCTTGATCGAGCGTACCTCGGTTCCCCGACCCCCTTCCGCGCATGCTTGACCCCCGGCGGCGGTACGGAGTACGTTAATCCGCAATCGCGTACTCAGGGGGGTCAAGCCGCATGTCTCAGGTCAAGCATTTCACCACCGATATCGCCATCATCGGCTCCGGCGGAGCGGGCATCGCCGCGGGCATCGAGGCCCGTGACGCGGGCGCCGGCGCCATCGCCTTCGAGAAGGCGCCGGATCTGGGCGGCGCAGCCATCATCTCCGGCGGCGGCTGCCTCATCGTTGGCACGCCGATCCAGAAGGCCAACGGCATCGTTGACTCGCCGGACCTGGCCTTCAACGACTGGATCAAGTGGGGCGGGCCTTCCGTGGACGAGGTCTGGGCGCGCTACTACATCGAGCACTCGCTTCACGATCTCTACTTCTGGGCCGAGCGGATGGGGGTCCAGTGGGTGGACATGAAGCAGCAGGAAGGCAACACGGTGCTGCGCTGGACCCGGGCCCAGAACAGCGGGCTTGGCCTGATGACGCATCTCATCGCGGCGTTCCGGGAGCGCGGCGGCGAGATCGTGTCCAACGCCGAGATTACCGAGCTCAAGCGTGAGAACGGCCGGGTCACCGGCCTCCTGGGCAAGGACGCAAGCACCGGCGAAGCGGTGGAGGTGGACAGCCGGGTGGTGGTGGTGGCCACCGGTGGGTTCAACTCCAACCTCGACATGGTGCTGGAGGCCAACCCCGCCCTCAAGGGCGAAAAGGTCATGGAAGGCTCCGGCCGCGGCTCCACCGGAACCGGCCACCGGCTGGTGAGACAGGTCGGCGGTTACCTCACCCATATGGATCACATCTGGTTCTACGTCTACGCCACGCCGGACTATCGCGACCCGAATCAGCGGCGCGGCCTGGTCTTTCGCCAAGCCCCGGGCTACGTCTGGATCAACCAACAGGGCGTGCGGTTTCACAACGAGGCACTGTCGGGCGGCAACTCCGCTTCACCGGCGCTGATGGCCCAAAGCCCGCGCCACGCCTGGGCCGTGGTGGACACGCCCATGACCGCCAAGCTTGAGATCGCCGATCCCTACTACCGCGCCGGAGAAAAGGTCGACCGGGACAAGGTCCAGGAGCTGCTGGACAGCTCCCCGTTCATCAAGAAGGCGGACTCCCTGGAGGAACTGGGCCGGCGCATGGAGGTGGACGTCCCGGCCTTTCTCGACACCGTGGAGCGCTACAACCAGGCGTGCGAGCAGGGACTGGACAAGGAACCCGAGTTCGGCAAGCCGCTGAAGCTCTCCAAGACGTTCGACACGCCGCCCTACTACGCCATCCAGATTTTCCCGCTGGCGCGCAAGAACTTCGGCGGGATCAAGACCGACATGCATTGCCGGGTCCTGAACAAGCACTTCGAGGCGATCCCGGGCCTCTACGCCGCCGGCGAGGTGGCCGGCATGGCCGGAGGCCACATCAACGGCCGGGCCGGCCTTGAAGGGACGATGCTCGGCCCGTCGATCTTCAGCGGCCGTGTGGCCGGGGGCTGGGCGGCCCACGAGGCGGGCTGCGGCGACGGCTTCGTCGGCGTCCCCAACCGGGATTGACCGGCTTGGGCGCTTGTCGGGCGGGGTTCAAACCCGCCGGTAAACGCAACCCACGGCAAGACAGCATCGACAGGTCACCCACATGATGACGGAACCACACGTCGAGAAGGTACGGGGCTACTGCGCGCTGTGCACCGCCCACTGCGCCACCGTCGCCACGGTGGAGGACGGGCGGGTGACCCGGCTCGATCCGGACCACGACCATCCCAACGGCGGCGCCATCTGCGTCAAGGGCAAGGCCGCCCCGGAGCTGGTCTACAACGGCGAGCGGCTTGACTACCCGTTGCGCCGCACGAACCCCAAGGGCGCCGAGGACCCGGGCTGGGAGCGGGTCGGCTGGGACGAGGCGCTGGACGACATCGCCGCGCGCTTGCTCGGCATCCGGGAACGCTACGGCGCGGAGGCCATCGTCATGGCCCGGGGGACCGCGAGCGGCACCTCGACGGACGACGTCAACGGATGGTCGTCGCGTCTTCTCAATCTCATCGGAAGCCCCAACTCGCTTTCCACCACACACGTCTGCAACTGGCACCGGGACACGGCGTTCAGCTACACTTTTGGCGTGCCGCAGCCTTCCCCGGACGTGCTCCGCAGCGGCACCTTCCTCCTGTGGGGCCACAATCCCAGTTCCACCCAACTGATGCTGGCCCAGGACACCGTCACAGCGCGCAAGGGCGGCATGAAGGTCGTGGTGGTGGACCCTCGGAAGGTGGGTCTCGGCAGTCAGGCCGACGCCCTGTTACAGGTTCGCCCGGGCTCGGACGGCGCGCTCGCCCTGGGCATGGTCCACGTCCTGATCGAGGAGGGACGGTACGATGAGGACTTCGTCCGCGACTGGACCAACGGCCCGTTCCTGCTGCGTACGGACACCGGGGAGCCGCTGACCGAGGCGGAACTGGCGGCCGGAGGCAGTCCCGACCGCTACGTGGTGTGGGACGAAGCCTCGAATGGCGCCGTCGTCTATGATCCGGCGACGCGGGCCTTCGCGGAGGAGGATGTCCGGCCGGCGCTGAAGGGGTCCGTCAGCGTGTCCTTGAAGGACGGCGCCACGGTCGCCTGCGAACCGGCTTTTGCCGCGCTGGCGCGGTTGGCCGAGTCTCACGCGCCGGAACGGTCCGAGGGCGTCACTCGCGTCCCCCCGGACAAGGTCCGCGAGGCTGCCCGCATCCTCAGCGACAACCGCCCCGTGAGCATGTTCATGTGGAACGGCGTCGGCCAGCACACCAACGCGACCCAGACGAGCCGGGCGATCTCGACGCTGTACGCGCTACTGGGCGACATCGACGGGTCGGGCGGTAACCTGCTGCTGCCGATGGCGCCGTTTCGCGCGGTGGACGGCAAGGAGTTCATTTCCCCGGAGGCGCTTTCCAGGCGTATCGGCCTGGATGAGAAGCCGCTGGGACCACCGGCCACGGCCGGTGCGTGCGCCGCGCACGACGTCTACACCGCCATCCTCGAGGACCGTCCGTACCCGGTCCGCGCCCTCGTCAACCTGGGCTCCAACACGGTGATGTCCAACGGCGATCCCCAACGCGGCCGCGAGGCCCTTTGCGCGCTGGAGCTCGGGGTGGCCACCGAGTTGGTCATGACCCCCACGGCCCAGCTCTGCGACTATGTGCTGCCGGCGACGAGCTTCCTGGAGATGGACCACCTCGTGGGCGGGTTCCGGCACCGGGTGGATGCCCGCTCCCACGTCCAGTACCGCCGCCGGGCGGTGGAGCCCCTGGCGGAACGGCGCTCGGATACGTGGATCATCTTCGAGCTGGCGAAGCGCATGGGGTTCGGCGACGATTTCTGGGGCGGCGACGTGGAGGCGGCCCGTGCCTACCAGCTGGAGCCCACCGGCATGAGCCTGGACGAAATCAAGGCTCACCCCGGCGGTGTGACGCTGGAGAACCCCCGGCGCTACCGGAAATACGCGGAGACCGACAAGGAGGGCCGGCCGAAGGGTTTCAACAACCCGAGCGGCCGGGTGGAGCTCTACTCACACCGGTTGGCGCGGCACGGTTTCCCGCCGTTCCCGGAATACGTGGAACCGGCCGTGAGTCCGGTGAGCCGGCCGGAGGTTGCGGCGGAGTATCCGCTGGTCCTGACCAACGCCAAGATCACAACATTTATTCACAGCCAGAACCGCTCCCTGCCCAGCCTTCGAAAGGCCGCGCCGGAACCCGCCGCCGAGCTCCACCCGGATACCGCCGGGGAGCACGGCGTCGAGCACAAGCAATGGATGATCGTGGAGAGTCCCAAGGGCGCGGTCAAGGTGCGGGCAAACCTCACCCGCCGGATCATCCCCGGCGTGGTCTGCGTGCAGCACGGTTGGTGGCAGGCGTGCCGGGAGCTTGAGCTTCCGGGGTACAATCCCTTTGCCGGGCTGGGAGCCAACCCCAACGGGCTGGTGGACGCCGAGTACCGCGACCCGATAAGCGGCTCGCTGCCGCACCGGTCGTTCCTGTGCCGCGTGCGCCCGGCCGACGGTTAGCGCTGGAGGAAGACAGAATGGTTCTCGTACTCAAAAATGAACAACTCGAAGACCTCGTCCCCATGGCGGACGAGATCGACGCCATCGAGCAGGCCTATCGGGAGATGGGCGAGGGCAGCGCGGTGAATTCCCCCCGCGCCAGGATCCGGGTGCAGGCGCCGGGCAAGAAGCCGGGATTCCAGTACTACTTCAACAACATCATGGGGCTCGTCCCGGGGATGAAGTCCATGGGGCTCAGGATCGACTCGACCTTCTCCGACGAAGAGGAGGTGGCGGGCACCAAGCGGCGGATCTACCCCGGCGACTACGTCGGCCTCGTTTTCCTGTTCGACATGGAGGACTGCACGCTGCTGTCCATCATGGACGACCACTTCATCTCGATCTTCCGAGTCGGCGCCACCAGCGGCGTGGCGGCCAGGTACCTGGCGCGCGCGGACGCCCGGGTGATGGGATTGGTGGGGTCGGGTGAACAGGCCAAGACGCAGCTTTTGGCGGCCTGCGCCGTGCGCCAGCTCGACAAGGTCAAGGTGTTCAGTCCCACCCGGGCCAACCGCGAGCGTTTCGCCGAGGAGATGACCGAGAAGGCCGGGGTGGAGATCGTGCCGGTGCGCTCCGCGGAAGAAGCCGTGCGCGGCAGCGACATCGTCACCGCCGCCACCAACACCGTGGATCCCGTCATCAACGGCGAGTGGCTGGAAAAGGGCGCCTTCGTCAACAGCATCGTGGGCGGCGACAGCTACCTGTCGCGCCACGAACTGGACGACGCCGTCATCGAGCGCGCAAGCCTGATCGTGGTGGGCTTTCGCAGGCAGGTCTTTCTCGACAAGCAGGCCGAGCTGTTCCCGCGCATCGAGCGCGGCCTCATCAAGGAGGAGGACCTGCACGAGCTGGGCGAGCTGCTCACCGGCCAGTGCCGCGGCCGGGA
>JAPOQB010000483.1 GCA_026710965.1 Deltaproteobacteria bacterium
CATTAACCGTTCGTCCTGAGCGTAGCGAAGCGAAGTCGAAGGACGCCATCCCAGAGCTGGAGGCATCGTGGACAACGGCAAACAACGGAACGGTGCGTGGGTCGATCTGGAACGGGGCATCGTCAGCCGGGAGATCTTCGTCAACGAGGACATCTACCGGTCCGAGCTGGAGCGGATCTTCCCGCGCACGTGGCTGTTCGTGGGGCACGAGAGCCAGGTCCCCGAGGCCGGCGATTTCTTCCTCTCCCGCATGGGCGAGGAGTCGGTCATCGTTACGCGGGACCCGCAGCACGGCATCCACGTGCTGCTGAACACCTGCCGGCACCGGGGCATGAAGGTGTGCCGCTACGACCAGGGCAACACCTCGGTGTTCACCTGCCCCTATCACGGCTGGAGCTACTCCACGGACGGGGGCCTGGTGGCGCGGCCCGGGGACCTCTACGGGGTCCCCCAGTACCGCGCCGGTTACCGGGAGCAACTGGACAAGTCGGAGTGGGGACTCATCCACGTACCGCAGATGGAAGTATACAAGGGAACCATCTGGGCCACCTGGGATGAGTCCGGGCCGTCGTTCGCCGACTACCTCGGCGGCATGCGGCTGTACCTCGATGCGTTGCTGGACGCCCGGGACGGCAGCGAGGGAGGATGCGAGGTGCTCGGCGGGGTGGTCAAGTGGCGGATGCCGTGCAACTGGAAGTTCGCCGCCGAGAACTTTGCCTGGGATACGTACCACAGCCCCACCACCCACAAGTCCGCGGAGATCGCCGGCCTGGGGCCGGGCGGCGAAGGCCAGGAACGGCACGGTGCGGCCCACAAGAACCAGGCCAAGCGGTTCACCAGCGGACTGTTGGCGTTCCCCGCCCTCGGCCACGCCACCATCACCGGGCCTCCGGCGGTGGGCGCGGAGGCCCTGTTCCCCGAGTTTCCCAACGACCCGCTGGTGGCGGAATATTTCAAGGAAGTGGAGGCGAAGCGGCGGGAGCGACTCGAGGGCAAGGTCACGGTGACTCCCGGCAACGGCAACATCTTCCCCAATACGGCGTTCCATCCCTGGTTCCCCCGCACCATGGTGGTGTGGCATCCCGTGGGCCCGGCACAGACCGAGGCCTGGCGCTGGTACCTGGTGGACCGGGACGCGCCCTGGGAGGTCAAGGACCTGCTGCGCCGCTACTACATGCGGTTCTCCGGTCCAGCGGGCATGGTGGAATCCGACGACATGGACAACTGGGTCTACGCCACCGAGGCCAGCCGGGGCACCATCGCCCGGCGTTACCCCTACCACTACGGCATGGGCCTGGGCTTCGCGGAACCCGTCGAGAACCTGCCGGATGCGGTAACCGTCAAGGCGTCGTTTTCCGAGGAAGGCGCCCGGGCCTTCTACGGGCGCTGGTCGGAGCTCATGAATGACAAGCCGAACTTCCCCCGCGCATCCTGAGCCCTTCGACAAGGCTCAGGACAGGCGTAGCGAAGCGGAGTCTTCCCCCGCCCATCCCGAGCGTAGCGAAGCGGAGTCTTCCCCCGTTCGTCCTGAGCGTAGCGAAGCGGAGTCGAAGGGCGCCAAGGGCCTCGCCTATCTGCTGCTGTCGCAGGAAGTGCACGAGTTCCTGTGTGCCGAGGCGGATCTGCTGGACGAGCGCCGCTACGAGGAGTGGCTGGATCTCCTGACCGACGACGTCACCTACTGGGTGCCGATCCGGCGCAACGTCCAGTTCGGCCGCTGGGACACCGAGAACACCCGCCAGGGCCGGGACATGAACTGGTTCGACGAGGGCAAGTCCACCCTGCGGCTGCGCATCAAGCAGATCACCTCGGGAGTGCACTGGGTGGAGGAACCGTCGCCGCGGGTCTCCCGCATGATCTCCAACCTCCACGGCATCCAGGCCACGCCGAGCCTGGAGGACCCGGAGGAAGTCAGCGTCAAGTACCGGATCCTGATCTACCGCAACAAACTCGAGGACAGCACCGACATCTTCGCCGGCAAGCGCGAGGACGTGCTGCGCAAGGTGGACGGCCAGTGGAAGATCCGCCGGCGCACCATGCTGCTGGACCAGAGCGTGCTGCTCGCGGCCACCATGCCGTTCGTGCTGTGAGGCCGCGGTTGGAACGCAGAATGGCTTCGGATCGGCGCGGTTGACCATATCATGCTAAATTCGGTCTCCCTTACTGACTGAATTCACGTAAATTGGGTCAGCTGCGTTTCGGGCCTGACAGGAAGGTGAACCGTCATGGGACTCTTCAGCGTAGGTTGTTTGCTCGAAAATCAGCGGGACAGGACCCGCTCCGTCCGGCGTGTCGAAAGTCATGGTCGACACGGGTAGCGAGCTGACCTGGATCCATCAAAGGCACCTGGAGAAAATCGGTGTGGAGCCCGAAAAGCGGCGTTTCGTCACGGCCAATGGTCAGGAGATAACCCGGTCCATCGGATTCGCGGTCATTCGCGTGGGCAAGGAGTTAACGACGGACGAAGTCGTCTTCGCGCAGAAAGGCGACCTTCAGTTACTGGGCGCGCGTACGCTGGAGGGGTTGAACCTGCAAGTCGATGCCCGCAACAAGAAACTTGTCGCGGCAGGCCCATTCGTTGCCGCCGGCAACATGGCCATCGGCTCCTCGAATGAGCGGCAGCCTTGGGCGGACAGCGGTTTCGTCAGACGTCGATGAACAGCTCGCGCAGGTCGGGCCTGCGCGAGATCAGGCCCTGGGCCATGGAGTAGTCCAGGAACTTCTCCAGACCCTTGCGGTTGGCTTCGATGCCGTGGGGCCACGGGTCGGGGCCGAGGACTCCGGCGGTTTCATCCACGTACTCGGAAAACCAGGGAAGCACGCCGGCCGAGCTCACCAACTCCAGCCGCTTGAAGAACGATTCCTTCTCCTTCCTGAGCACCCGCTCCACCTTGCGGGCGATCCCGAGCCCCCTCTCCAGGTGCTTCTCCCGGATGGCCATCAGGTGCATGATGGGGATGACCCCGTGTTTCCGGAAGTAGTCCTTTTCGCGCTGCACGGCATCGGGAAAGAGGCAACGCACGTCGGGCACCGGAGGCTTGGTCAGGTGCGCGTAGATCACGGCGTCGAGCTTCTTTTCCAGCAGCCAGTCGAACAGCCTCGCCTCCTCGCCGACGTACTCCACCCGGTCGGCGATGGCCGGCGGCAGCTTGACCCGCTCCACCCGGCCGGTGAACCAGCGGATGTCCTCGGGCTTGACGCCGAAGTCCTCCTGGAGAATGCCCCGGATCCACACCGCCGCGGTCATGTGGAAGTCCGGCACCCCCACCCGCTTGCCCTTGAGCTGCTCCCCGCTCACCAGCCTGCTGCCCTTCCGCACGAACAGCGCCGAGTGCCGGAAACGGCGGGAGGGGAAGATGGGGAACGCCTTGTAGGCGCGCCAGCCCTGCTCCCGCATCATCGTGTAACTCGACAGCGACAGCTCGGTGACATCGTACCTCGGTGACTTCAGCACCTGCCGGAAAAGCTTGTTCGGCGGGTCCACGTAGTGCCAGCGAAGGTCCAGGCCGTAGGCCTGGTGGCGTCCGCTGGTGAGAGCGCCGAAGAACGGGTAGTCGTTGCTGGCGACGTCGAGGGGAACCCCACGGGTTCCGGCGGCTGTCTGTGTCTGGGCCAAGCCTGTCTCCTTCCGGGAGCGGTCGTTAACGGCCGGGGGCCAGTGAGGCGACCCGGCCTGGAGGTCGCAAATCCTCGAACCCTATCCCCGAACCACATTCCCGGGGTGATTTCAATGACACGGGGCTTAACATCCGATACCATGATAGGGACGCGCACCGTGACCAAAGGAGAACTTCATGTCTCGACTACAGCTTGCGATCAACGTTACCGATCTCGAAAAGGCCATCGAATTCTATTCCAGGATGTTCGGCGCCGCGCCGGCAAAGGTGAAACCCGGCTACGCGAACTTCGCCATCGCCGATCCGCCCCTGAAACTGGTGCTCTTCGAAGGTCCGGAGGGCGCGACGCTCAACCATCTCGGGGTCGAAGTCGACACCGTGGAGGAGGTCCTCTCGGCCGAGGGACGTCTGAGCGCGGCCGGGCTCGAGACCGCCGGCGTCGCCGACACGGCCTGCTGCTTCGCCGAGAAGACGGAAACCTGGATCAGCGACCCCGACGGCGCCCGCTGGGAATGGTACGTGAAATCGGGGGATGCCGAGCAGCTTCAGGGCACCACTCTGCGCACCCATGCGAGCAGCGGGGGAAACGGCAGCACCTCCACGACGTGTTGCTCTTGAACCGCCCGCCGGGACTGCGGCCACGTCGCCTTGCCTCGTTGCAACAAGGCACCCGCACCGGGTGTCTTGTTGCCAAGTACGCCGGACTGGACAATACTTAGTATCTGTTGTATCGTGTCAACGTGGCAAGGGCGAGGCACCCGAAAAAGGATGTGGAAAGTGCATTGCGTGATGCTGAGACAGCAAAGTGGACAGTCACTGTGACGGCATCCGGGCATCGTTGGGGCGTTATGCGGTGCGGAGAGTCGAATCGCTCTGGGTGTCAGATGTCAATTTGGTCCACGCCTCGCAACACCGGAGTTCACGCGGAGCAACTGCGCCGTTTCATCAGACGGTGTCCACACAAGTAGTACGGGAACGACGGGGAAACCTAAGATGGCGATACACCACTTCACTCTGATCGTCGACGGTCCCGATTTGCAGGACGATACCCTTATTGACGCGGTCTTCGAGGCGGGATGTGACGATGCGGCGGTCGGCCGGGTCGACGGTATCCAGTATGTCGATTTCGACCGGGAAGCCGCCGGCCTCGACCGAGCCATCATCTCGGCAGTGGCCGACCTTGAGCGCATCAACGGCGTCACCGTGGTGCGGATCGCCGATGCAGGCTTCGTCTCCATGGCCGACATCGCCGCGCGCATCGGACGAACCCGGGAAGGGACACGGCTACTGATCACTGGAGCGCGCGGCCCCGGTGGGTTCCCGCCACCGGTCACCGACCCCCGAAGCCGTTACCGATTGTGGCGCTGGTCTGACGTGGCACACTGGCTCACGAAGCACCTTGGTGAAGAATTGGCAACTGGGGACGATGAGGTCCTCGCGGCCTTCAACGCTGGCCTGGAACTGCGCCACCACAAGCGCCGGCTCACCCCGCCGGATCGAATCAGACTCGATGCCTTGCCTGAATTGTGAGGGAAGATTGGACTAGGGGCCGTGTCCTAAGCGGTGGAAAGCGCTCAAGGCCGACCCCGGTGACACCTTGTCCACGAATGATGACGACGTCTGACCGATCCGAAGCTTCCCTCTCTGCTGCATCGGCAAACGGGGGTGGTGCGGCCGCTAGCGCTGGAATCGCATTTCAGCAACAACTCGGAGCGTACTTTGGCGTTTACCTTCTTTCGGGACGACGCTTAGATGAACGCCTGAATCTCGGAAGCGCCTCTCCTGTCGAGCTGCGCTTTGAAACGGAAGCCCCAGTCGATGATATTCTTGTTTGCACATCGGCCGATGGCTATCTCGCGATACAGGCCAAGACGACGGTCTCGCTGTCGCAGAATCTGAAGAGTCCCTTCGGCAAGACGACTACGGCATGGCGCGCTACGCGCTTAGCGAGTTCGTTCCTCAATTTCTCGACCAGCACCCCTCACAGGCTATCGAAGCGATCATTGCGTCGGTGGAGGGCTACGTTGCCCGAGAACACCCGATTCCCGATGACTTTGAGGACTATAATCTGAACGTTGCCGGTAGAAGCGTCCGACTCCGTGAAGATCGCAGCCACGTCTGGGCACACGATCCGAACAACAAATATGCTCGTGATGCAGAGGTTCTGGTCGCGAAGCTTCTAGAGCGCTTAAGGGCCAGCGATGAGAGCACCGCCTTGAATTTGGCGAATCTACTGATCGACAACGCATCGCTCGCCGTATTCTGGTCCGGATTGTTCATGGCCTCCGCAGAACGCAATGACGGGCTGGTCGATCTTCTCCTCCCTTTCGCTTTGACTGAACAGTTTCTTGTGATGCCGGATACCGGGAAGGATGCTCTAGACGTCGTTGCAAAGGGATATGGGCGCCTTAAGTCCCAAGACCGGCAACGGTTTGAGCAGCAAGCGATGTTGTTCGATTTTTCAGACTTTAAGCGACCCAAGGAAGCCAAGGAATACATCCTTCGCCGCTTATTCACCGTGATCGGTGGGGACAATCTGGAAACGGAAGCCGCCTTGCGACTGGTCGCCGACGATACCGACCAAGTTGCAGCCCAAAATAGGCGTCCCTTCCAGGTCCAATTTCAGGCCGTAAGTGCCAAGTCATATGATTGGATTACAGACCAGAACAGGGACCTTCCCGCAAACGCCAGCCTCATCGCGGCAATCGATTCAGCGAAAAAGGTACTAGCGCTGGAATCGAATGCTAGCGCACCCACAGGTTTGACGCTAAACGCCGCCCATGACGCGTTGAACCGAATCGTGAGAACCCGGACTGCGCATGGGACCGATGCGCAATTGAAAATCCACGGCGAGGGCGTGCTCGCCCAAGGATGCAACCGCATCATTGCAGCAAGACTTCTTTCGCAGCAGGCCGACGGTGTGGCGACCGAGTCCTTCCTTCGACTCCTCAGGGTCGCTACGAGTTCTGCCGGCCCACAGGTCGATGCTCGTACGGAGGAATCATTCGAGAAATTTGCGTCATGGGGTTCCCCAGCCGCGCGAGTAGAGGCTGCCCAGGCCGTCCTCGACTTGGCCCTGCAACGGCCGGATTTACTTCCGAGGCTCATGATCGACATCGACATGCTGCTAACCGATCCTCACCCCGCTGTCCGAATGCAGGCTGGCTCGCACTTAATCCGGATCTGGGACCTTGACCGGGACGGTTTTTGGCAGCGAGTGAAGGATTGTCTCATACGGGAGCCAAATTTCGGCGTACTCGAACACATTATCAAGGGCGTTCTCGGTCGCGTGTTGCATTCCTCCCCGGAAATTGTCGAGTCGCTGGTCCTAGAGCTACTCAAGCGCTTTCCGGACGACAGGGAGCGCCAAGGTCGTCTTCGGAAGGCTGTCGCCGACATACTCACGGTCCTATGGATCACGCATGAGCGTGACGCCGCAAGATCAGTTGTGGAGGAGTGGGGCGCTGATTCGGTTCATTTTCACGACGAGCTCGCTATTGTCCTATCGACGATGCGCAGGGCGTTTGTCGCCGGGCTGACCGGCGAGAAGAATCAGGCTGACGAGGCACTTAGACACCGAGCACTGGAACTAGCCGCGGGGGTCGTGGAAGCCGCGTGCTACGGCTTAGCCATACATTATTCGGGAGAAACACCGAAACTTGAGGGCCTCTGCGAGGCTGGCAAGTCTGCGGAGTTGCTCGATGTTGCATGCCGCGAACTCTATTTCTCTACTGGCGCAAACCACAGCAGTGAGGAGTCAAGCCGGCCGACAAGCACAACAGAGCTAGCAGACTTTTTCGTCGAGGCTACACCGATCCTCAAGCGGATCGGTGACTGTGGCACTCCGCACACGGTTTACTATCTCCTGCAACTGCTTGAATTCCTGCTACCCCTCGACCCCGAGCGAGCATTCGATCTTGCGGCGCATGCTTTGCGGAGTGGCGGTGCTCGCACGGGATTTCAATTTGAGTCAATGGGAATCGATTTGATCGTACGGCTCGTTGGCGTATTTCTCGCCGATCACAAAGAGATATTCGAGAGCGAACAACGCCGAACTGAATTGATTGAATGCTTGGAGATTTTTATGGACGCTGGCTGGCCGGCCGCGCAGCGGCTTCTCTACCGGCTACCGGAACTGATTCAATGAACAGTGCATCGCCAAGGAAAGACTTCACCTATGCTCGTGTATTCCCCGACATCCACAGCGAGGGAGCAGGTCTTCACGCTTCAAAACATGCATCAGCTCGTGGAGCACACGCGCCTTGCGGAGTTCCGCTCGCGGTAACCTGACCGAGACTCAGGCCGGCGGCGTAAACCGGCTGCTTCGCACATCATCGCCAATCTCGAACCGCATC
>JAPOQB010000714.1 GCA_026710965.1 Deltaproteobacteria bacterium
CCTTCTGCCGTGCCACTTTCACGTCTCCATCGGGCAGGAAGCCACGGCGGTTGCGGTCTGCCGCGCCGCCGAGGAGCATGATGTGCTCTTTACCAACCACCGGAGCAACGGCCACCTGATCGCCCGCGGGGCCGATCCGGGATGGATGTTCGCGGAGCAGTTGGGCCGCGTGGGCGGCAACACCAACGGCAAGGGCGGAACGCTGCACATGATCGCTCCCGAGCTGGGGATGCCGTGGACGACCTCGCTCGTCGGATGCGTCGTCCCGTTGGCGGTGGGCGCGGCCCTGGTCCACAAGCAGCAGCGCCGGCCCGGCGTCGTCATCGCCTTCTTCGGTGACGGGGTCATGGAGGAGGGGGCATTCTACGAGGGCATCAACCTGGCCGCTCTGTGGCAGGTGCCGCTGGTTTGTGTTTGCGAGAACAATGGCGTGCCGGCCGAGTTGCGAGGGCTCGACACCACGCAGCCCTCCACGTTTCTGGCCAGACGCCTCGCCGACATTCCGTCCGCTTTCGGCATCCCCTGCGCCACCATCGACGGCGCGGACGTGGAAGGGCTGTCCGACCTGATGACAGAGGTGGTCGGCACGGTGCGGCGCAACCTCGCCCCGTATTTCGTGGAGGTCCGTACCACGCGCTATCCGGGCAACCGAGCCCTGTGGCCGGAGCTGGCGGGGGCGGAAACCGACCTCGGCTGGGCCTGGGACGACGGTCAACCGCCGGAGGAGCTGGCCGCCTGGAGCCGGGACAGCGATCCGCTGATGGGTTTCGTTGGCAGGCTCGTGGCCCAGGGAGCCATCTCCCGCGACGAGGCGACCCGGATCGATGCCGCCATCGCCGCGCGGATCGATGAGGCCATGGAGTCCGCCATCGGCAGCCCGCATCCGCCGCCCGACAGCGCTTACCGGGATGTCTGGGCCGGGCAGGAGACCTCGTCATGAAGATGTCGTACCTGCAGGGCTTGGCGGCCGCCATCGACGAAGCCATGGCGGCCGATCCTGGAGTCATAATGATGGGCTCCCGCATGGGGGGCCACTTCACCGCGCAGGAAAACGAGGCATTCGCCGACGTGCTGGACCGCCATGCGGAGCGGATTTTCATGAGTGTGCCCATCGCGGAATTCGGCCTCGCCGGCGCCGCGGCCGGCGCCGCCCTGGCCGGCGGCCGGCCGCTTCTGAGTTTCAACATCGCCAGTTTCATGCTGCATGGCTTCCCCCCGATCGTGAACGAGGCCCCCAACGTTCACTACACCACCGGAGGACGGTCTATCGCACCGGTGACGTACTACGCGCTGGGCGGGCTCCGGGGCGGCGGTTCGTCCCAGCATTCGCACCGGTTGCAGGCGATGCTGGGCAACGTCCCGGGGCTGCAGCTCTTTGTGCCGGCGACCGCCGGCGATGCCTATGGGCTGCTCAAGTGGTGCCTGCTCAAGAGCCGGAACCCGACGGTCTTCTTCACGCACACCGATTTGCTCCTGTCCGAGGACGAGGTCGATCCGGCGTCGCCGATGCTGCCCGTGGGGTCCGCCCGCATCAGCCGGGCCGGACATGACATAACCCTGATCGCGCATTCCGTGACGGTGTCGAGGGCCCTCGAGGCAGCGGACGCCCTGGCGGCGGATCACGGCGTTTCCGCCGAAGTGATCGATCTCCGGACGCTGGCGCCTCTCGACGCGGCGACCGTGGTCGACTCCGTAAGAAAGACCGGACACGCCGTGGTCATCGACGAGTGCCACAAGAGCTTCGGCGTCAACGCC
>JAPOQB010000835.1 GCA_026710965.1 Deltaproteobacteria bacterium
AGCGGCTCGCCCCGCTTCTGCGCGTTCTTCCAGTGGAGGTAGATGTCCTGGCCCAGTCCGGACGGGAACACGCCCACGCGGGGGTTCGACTTGATCTGGCCCCGGTAGTTGCCGATGTTGCCGATGCCGGTCTCCGGGTCCTTGGTGATCCAGTGGGAGCAGGTGGTGTAGGGGCCGTTGTCGAAGCCGGGGGTGGAGATGGGCACCGGGAACTTGTCCAGCCCTTCGTTCTCCAGGGCGTCGCCCGTCATCACCACTTCATGGCACGCCGGGCTGTCCACCACCTGGGGCTTGATGGGATTGGAGAGCGCGTGTTTCCACTTCGCGTCCATCTCGTCGGCGCTGTTGCAGCCCATGCCCAGGAAGTAGATGGCCTTGCTGCCGGCCAGCGCCCCCACCACCACGGGAAAGTCGAACTTGCGCCCCCGGGCGTCCGTGACGTTGGAGAAGTACCACGCCTTGCGGTCCTCGTCGGGAATGCCGCCCCGGTACTGCCAGCGCACCAGCGGATGCAACTCGGTGTCCTTGTTGATGGTCTGGTTGATGCGGCGCAGGTGCCCCGCCTCTTCGAGCATCCTCAGATGCTCATGTAGATCTGCATAACCCATTTGGCTGCCTCCTGTTTGAGTCAATCTATCGAGCGATGTCGCGGTGAGTCCCCGCAGCCCCGTGTGGCGAAACCCGAAAAATCGGGGCTCTAGCGTCCTGTCCCACCGATACGCGAGCTAGTAGGAGAGAATCGGATGGCTTCGGCGCGAACCATGTAAATAGCCGATGCCGTTGGACCCTGTCAAATTCACCGCCTCGGCTTTTTTGTGATGATTGGCAGGGGACGGCACCGGCGTGTTCAGGCACCGTTTTTGCACGCGTTGTAAGGCGGCTTGAGTGAGCTTGGCGAAAGCGGTAGGGTGGGCGGCATAGGTCCATCACGGGGCGGCAGATGCCTACAATACTGAGGCAGGGGCCGTACCGGTTTTTCTTCTATTCCGGCGATGGGCAGGAACCCCGTCACGTGCATGTGGAGCGAGATGACAATGTTGCGAAGTTCTGGCTCGCCCCCGTTCGGTTGCAGGCAAGCGGCGGGTTTAGTCCGGCGGAAATCGGGCGTATTGCCGGTATTATCGAAGACCATCGAAGGGAATTCGTAGAGGCGTGGAATGAGTATTTCCGCGGTTGAGACGAAAATACCGAACGCCATAAGTGTAGAAGTGTCCGGGAAGGCGCTGAGCGTCAAGTTGAGCGATGGCAGGACGGTCTCCATTCCCGTGGACCAGTATCCGAGGCTTGCCTATGCCACGAAGCAAGAGAGGGCCAACTGGCGAATCATCGGTAGAGGTCACGGGATTCACTGGGAAGACCTTGACGAAGACATAAGCGTGGAGGGTTTGCTGGCAGGCAATCGGTCCGGGGAGAGCAGGAATTCCCTGACAAGGTGGCTACGGGCGAGGCATCAACCGAAGTTCCATCCCTGGAAGGAAGAAGGCTACGGCAAGGTAAATGACTTCGGCCTGCCGGCCAATCTCTTGATCCTCGGAGAATCCCACTACGGGAACCCTGGAGACTGGGATCGCTGGAACGGCCAACCCACGGTCGGCGTAGTCCGCGAGTACTGTGAAGAAGGCGGCTATCCTTTCTTTACAAAAATCATGCGCACGGTTCTGGGACCCGACACCCCCGCGGACACGTCTGAACAGAGGAGCGGGTTCTTCGAGTCCGTTGCGTTCTACAACTATGTCCAGTGCAGTGTCGGCAGCGCTCCTGACATACCTCCGACCCAAGAGATGTGGGACGAGGCGGCCGCTCCGTTTCGCACAACTTTGGAATCGTTGCGCCCAACGCACATCCTGGCGTGTGGAATGAGGTTGTGGGACAACATGCCGGGGGCCGAGGAGGTCTGCTCGCCGCCGCCGGAATCACTGGTACGCTGGTTCGACCCCATCGATTTCCCGACACGCTGGCCGCCTGAGAGTCTTTTGGGTTATTACCGCCATTCTGAAGGGCAGAGCGTCGTTCTGGCTATCCATCATCCCTCGTGGAAGCGCTATCAACCGAGTGCCTGGCATCCGGTGGTGAAGCGGTTCCTGGAATACAGTGTCGGATAAGCCCCCAGACGGGCGGTTCCCGGTTACACACACGGAGTTCACCCATGCAAACCGATGAAGCGACCCTGCAGAAGGTCTTTTCCCACATCGACCGGGAGGAGCTGGCCCAGTTGGCCATGGACGTCGTCAACTTTCCCACGCCCACCGGGAGCGAGGAGGAGGTGGCGCGGTTCATCCACGACTGGCTCCAGAAGCAGGGCATTGAGACCTTCCTTCAGCACACCGAGCCCGGCCGGGCCAACGTGGTGGGGGTGATACCGGGAACGGGCGGCGGTCCGACGCTGCTCTTCAACGGGCATATGGACACGGCCTTGTCGGGCGGGCAGGAGGATCTCTGGATTACCGGCAGCACCCGGCCCGAGTGGCAGGCGCTGGCGCGGCGGGAGGACGACGTCATCTACGGCAGCGGCATCGTCAACGACAAGGGGCCGCTCACCTGCACCCTGGCCATGGCCAAGGCGCTCAAGGAGAGCGGCGTCCGGCTCAAGGGCGACGTCATCGTCACCGGCGTGGCCGGCGAGATCGGCCGCTCGCCGGTGGACCACTACCAGGGCCCCGCCTACCGCGGCAAGGGGCACGGCGCGCGCTACCTGGTGACC
>JAPOQB010000717.1 GCA_026710965.1 Deltaproteobacteria bacterium
CGCCGTCCGCTCCCCGGCCGCGGGTGGAGACCGCCGGGGCCGCCCACCTGGGCGCCCGGGCCTACAACGACTGGGTCTACGACTACTGCGGCGCGGACCGGAAGCGGATGTATCCCGCCGCGGTGCTGCCCTTGCAGGACGTGGACCGGGCCATCGACGAGCTCCGGCGGGTGGCCAAGCGCGGCTTCAAGTCGGCGCTGGTGCGGCCCATCATCGCCCTCAACCGCTACCCCACCTTCCCCGAGTTCGATCCCCTGTGGAAGGAGTTCGAGGAGCTGGGCATGGTGCTGGGCATGCACACCTTCCCGTCCCGGGGCGAGCCCCTTTCCCCGGGCCTCGAGGAACGCATGGGCCGGGACAGAAAGCGCCTTTTCGCCGACGAGGACAACGTGCTCGTCTACTCGCCCGGCCAGTTCGTCGCCAACATCATGCAGGCCATGGGTTCGCAGCAGGCCGGCGACGCCGCCTACGGGTTCATCGCCGAGGCCATGACCTGGACCGGCGTGGTACTGATGACCGGCTGGCTCGAGAAGTTCCCGCGCCTCAAGGTGGCGATCCTCGAGTCCAACTCGAGCTGGCTGCCGCTGGTGCTGGAGAAGGCCGAGGGCTACCTGGAGCTCTACCGGCACACCAACGAGAACATCGGCGATCCCAAGGAGGTCTTCTACAAGAGCTGCTTCATCGCCTTCGAGGGCGACGAGGAGATCACCTTCCGGCTCTGGGACCTCTACGAGGACATCGGCCTGTGGTCCTCCGACATGCCCCACCTCGACGCCGCCGACGTGTGGGAAGCCATGGACGCCATGACCAAGCACAACGTCCCGAAGCACGTCCAGGAGAAGATGCTGGGCGGCAACGCCCGGCGCCTCTACGGCATCGAGCCCGAGCTGGTGGTGACGCAGGCCCCGGACGAGTACACGCCGGTGACCATGTCGCGGTTCGCGTCGTAGGAGAGGTTGACATGCCCGAAGCTTATGTATACTAGAGTATACATAGGGAGTCGTGGAGAAGCTTGATCTAGAGGGGAGCGGCTGAGGAGGAGGAGGAGATCATTACTGTCAAGAAGTTCCAGACGGAACGGGGCGACGTACCCTTCGATGACTGGATGAATGGTATCGACACACGAGTTCAGGTACGGGTCGCGAAGCGTCTTGGCCGGATTGAACGCGGCACCTTCGGTGATCACAAGAGCGTCGGCCAAGGCGTCATGGAACTCCGGATCGACTATGGCCCAGGGTACCGCTTCTATTATGGCCGCGACGGCAGGGAGACCGTAATCCTTCTGGGTGGCGGCGCCAAGAGGGGCCAGCACGCCGACATCGAACAGGTCCAGAGACATTGGAAGCGATACAAACAGGAGTAACGCCATGCCGGCCGTGCCCTACAAGACAAGTGACTACCTCAAGACACCCGAGGCGATTGCCGAATACCTGAATGTGGTGCTTGAGGACCCTGACAGCGACCACGAGGATTTGTTGATTGCTCTCCGAAACGTTGCGGAAGCGGTTGGCGGCGTATCGGAGATCTCACGCAGAACCGGTTTGAACCGATCTGGTTTGTCGCGTGCTCTGTCGACCAGAAACATCCCAAAGATCGACACCGTCCACAAGATCGTCAAAGCCTGCGGTGTACGGCTTCAATTCACCGCTTGCGCCTAGGCAAGAAGCCATGCTCTACGTCGCCTTCATCCACAGGGACAGGGAACCCGGACTCGGCATCAGCTTCCCCGACTTTCCGGGCTGTGTGTCCACCGGTGATACGGCCAACGAGGCCCTACGGCGCGGTGCCAGTGCGTTGGCATTTCATATTGAGGGAATGCTCCAGGATGGTGAGGCTATTCCGGCCCCACGGACTCTTCAGGCGATCAAAGAAGACCCAAGCATGACAGAATGGCGGAAGGGAGCGGCTGTCAGTTTCGTGTCCGCTGTGTCCGCTGAATAACCAACTAATCACCGACCACGGGACCCAAGTCCGGCATCTCCGACAGGAGCTTGCCGTAACCCGAGATGGGCTCGCGGAAGCCCAGGCGTTGCTGGGTCTCCCAGCTCCGGGCGGTGAGAGGGTAGATCACCGGCACGCCCACGCTCTCCTCGATGTCTTCGAGGACGTCCAGGACCTTCCAGGCGGAGCCCAGCAAGTAGAGGGCCTCTGCGCCCGGGTGGCGGCGGAACGACTGCTTGAGGTGCTCGGCGATCTGCGCGGGCGGG
The DNA here is from genome assembly GCA_026710965.1 of Deltaproteobacteria bacterium. GTDB lineage: Bacteria > Desulfobacterota > Binatia > UBA9968 > JAJDTQ01 > JAJDTQ01. Next base: position 2,208 of record JAPOQB010000717.1, read on the forward strand.
ATGTTGGGCACCTCGTGGAACGGCGCGTCCATGCCTTCCATGGCGATGACGTCGAAGCCCGCCTCCCGCAGGTACTTGGCGAAGATGTCGTTGAGGTTGTCGGGCAGGTAGGTGCCGCCGAGCAGGCGTTTGATCCCCAACGCCCTCATGGCGCGCACGTGGTTCTGCCCGGAAGTGAACATGGGCACGCCGTACTTCTCTTCCCAGCCCCGGATCACCCGGCTCTCGCCGTCGAATCCCAGGATCATGAAGGGCGGCGCGCCGAGCACGCGGATGAGGTCAGGCTTCTGATCCATGAGGCCCGCGGCCTTGGCCTCGTAGCCGGGGATGGAGCGGGAGAACTCCTCCTCGGTGCCCTCCTGAAAGTCCATGGTGACGTGGACAAGCTTGATGGCCGGCGGCAGCCGGCGGTCGAGCTCGTTGTCGCCCAGGGTCCCGGTGCGGTTGGTGGGCCAGACGGAGCCCACCACGAATTCACGGTCTTGTTCGGCCATGTCGATCAGTCCTCGTACGGCAGGTGGGATTCGTCGGTGGACGCCCAGCCGGCGCGGCTGTCCCAGTACCGATGGGCCGACGGCGCCTCGCCGGGCTCGTCGTCGAGGCTGCCCGCGGGAACGGTCATGCGCGAGCCGTCCCGGGTGGGACGCGCCACCGGGCAGTTACACTTGCTGCAGATGGCGATGGCGAACGCGCGCGCCTCGGGCATATCCCACCGGGAGATCACGTCCTCGCCGGAGATCCACGTGAACTGCTCCGGGGGCACCGAAATGTTGCTGGACTTCACCCCGCCCGTGGCTTTCCGGCACCGCAGGCAGTAGCAGTGGGCGAAGCGAATGAACGGCGGCCGTATCTGGTAGCGGACGGCCTTGCAAAGACAACTACCCTGTAACGTCTCCTCTGCCATTGTCTCCTCCCAAATGTAACCTGGTATCCTGTCCGAGTAAGCAGAATGTCGTCCTTCGACTTCGCTTCGCGAAGCCTGTCCTGAGCCTGTCGAAAGGGCTCAGGACGAACGGAGAGAGACTTTCACAACCGTTCGTCCTGAGCGTAGCGAAGCGAAGTCGAAGGACGACACCTATAATCCGTAGAGCCGCGCCGGATTGCTCTCCAGGATCGCGCTCTTCCCGGACTCGCTCACATCGTCCCGCTCCAACAGCGTCCTGGCCGCGAAGCGTTCCCGGTCCGAGTGGGGCATGTCGGAGCCGAAAACGATCTGCCCCTCCCCCACCAGGTCCAGGACCTGGGGCAGCAGGCTGTCCTCGACCTCCGCGCTCCAGTACAGATTGCCGTTACGCACGTATGCATCGGGTTCCGCCGCGGCGTTGACGTTGATTTCCGGATAAAGGCTCGCCATGGTCCAGGCATATGGAAAGCGGTGGTTCAGGCGGTCGAGGACGAAGGGGATCCACAAGCAGCCGCCCTCCAGGAAGACCACCCGCAGGTTCGGAAACCGGTCGAGCAGGCCGCCGGTCATGAACGCCACGAACCCCATCATCAGCGGCATGAGGAACGCCGTCAGCCAGGAGGGGTAGAGGTCGCTGTAAAGGTTGTTGAGCGACGGCCAGGACCAGCCCACGTGCACCCCCAGGGTCAGGTCCGTCTCCGCCATGGCCTCATAGAACGGCAGCAGCGTGGAGTCGTCGAGCATGCGGTCACCCGCGGTGCCCAGCACCATGATCGCCGCGGCGCCGAGGCTCTTGGCCTCGCGCACCCCGCGTACGGCCCCGGGGACGTCCTCCAGGTTCACCACCCCGGCCCACCTGAGGCGCTCGCTGCCCGACAGCGTGTCACCCATCCAGCGGTTGTACGACGAGCAAAGCGCGGTGCCGAGCGCCGGCTCCGAGGCCAGCGGATAGGCCAGGAAGAGCGTCGGATAGATCACCTGGATGTCGATGTTCTCCGCGTCCAGCGCTTCGATCCGGGCGTTCACGTCCGTCAGCTCCTGGCTGTCCAGGCTGTCGAGGAGCTCCCCTTCGATGAACGCGCCGAGCCTGCTGGGCTTGCCGTCAACCCTGGCCGGCGTGCTCAGGTTGTTGCAGCCG
>JAPOQB010000885.1 GCA_026710965.1 Deltaproteobacteria bacterium
GACATCGCCGACAACCCCGAGTTGGAGTCCGCCGACAAGATCGCGCGGCTGGACGGTTTCGCCAGGGCCGTGAGCGGAGACCACACCACGGACCCCACCTTCCACAAGGCTCACGAGATCCGCCGCAGCCTGGCGGAGACCAGGGTGACGCACCGCCACTGCGTGGACCTGACCCTTGCTTTCAAGCAGGACGCCGTCAAGCCGCGCTACGACGACTGGCACGACCTCATGGGCTACTGCAACCTGTCCGCGGCCCCGGTGGGCCGCTACCTGGTGGACCTCCACGGCGAGTCGCCGGAAGCCTACCCGGCGTCCGATGCCCTGTGCAACGCGCTGCAGGTGCTCAACCACCTGCAGGACTGCGGCGACGACTACAAGACGTTGGACCGGGTCTATCTGCCCCAGGACTGGATGGCCGCCGCCGGCACCGGCGTCGAGGCGCTGGGGGAGAGCCGTTCCACGACGGCGTTGAGGCGGGTGCTGGACCGCTGCCTCGACGGCACCGACGGCCTGCTGAAGCTGGCGGACGATTTGCCGGGACGGCTCCGCAACCTCCGCTTTGCCATGGAAGCCGCCGTTATCGTCGCCATCGCCCACCGGCTTGGCACCGAGTTGCGCCGCCGCGATCCCCTGGCGGAGCGGGTGGCGCTGACCAAGACGCAGTTCGCGGCGTGCTTCGCGCGGGGCGTCGGCCGGGTGTTGTTCCGGCGGCGCGGACGGGGTTTGTCGAATGGACGCGAATAAAGGCGCCCGGCCTCAAGAGACCGTGACCGGTGACCCCGTCGACCCCCTTACCCACGTCCATCGTGTCGTGGCGCGTTCAGGCACGTCGTTCCTCTGGGGCATGAGGGTGCTGCCGGCGGAACGGCGGCACGCCATGTACGCCATCTACGCCTTCTGCCGCGAGGTGGATGACGTCGCCGACGAGCCGGGGGAGACCGCGGAAAAGAAGCTCGGCCTGGCGGACTGGCGGGACGAGATCGCGCGCCTCTACGCCGGCGAACCGCAACGGCCGACTACCCGGGCGCTGCTGCAGCCGGTGCGGCGCTTCGACCTGCCGCGGGAGGAGTTCCTGGCCGTTATCGACGGGGTGGAGATCGACGCCGCGCCCACGGTGAGGATGCCCACCCTGGATGACTTGCTGAACTATTGCCGCCAGGTGGCCGGCGCGGTAGGCATGCTGTCCATCCACGCCTTCGGCGTGCCCCGGGACCCCGGGTACGAGATCGCCGAAGCCCTCGGCAACGCCGTGCAGCTTACCAACATCCTGCGCGACGTGAAGGAAGACGCGGAGATCGAACGCCTCTATGTCCCCCTGGAAATGGTCGCGAAACACGGCGTCGTGGACGGCTCATTGGGTTCGCTCTTCGTCCAGCCGGGTTTTGCCGCGGCGTGCGCGGACCTGGCGGAGCTGGCGCGGGATTACTACGCCAGGACCGACCGGCTGCTGGCCCAGCTCGGATGGCGTCAGATGCGCCCCATCGTGCTCATGATGGCGGTCTACCGGGAGACGCTCCAGCGCCTGGAGGAACGGGGCTGGACCCGCATCGATCGTCCGGTCCGGCTGACTCGGGCGCGCAAGTTGTGGCTCGCCCTTCGCTACGGGCTGCTTTGACGGGCCTCTCTCCGTGGCCCGAACACACATCATCGGCGCCGGCGTAGCCGGGCTTTCCACCGCGGTGTCGCTGAGCGGGGCGGGGCAGGCCGTCACCCTCTACGAGGCCAGCGGCCAGGCCGGCGGCCGCTGCCGGTCCTACTTCGATGCCAGGCTCGATTGCGCCATCGACAACGGCAACCATCTGCTCCTGACCGGCAACCGGTCCACCATGCGCTATCTGGCGGAAACCGGCGCCACCGGGGAGCTGGTGGGGCCGGCTTCGGCCTGCTTTCCGTTCCTGGACCTGCGCACCGGCCAGGGATGGCATCTGCGGCCCGGCGCCGGCCGGCTGCCATGGTGGATCCTCGACCCGCGGCGGCGCGTGCCCGATACCCGGATCCGGGACTACCTGTCGGGGCTCCGTCTGGCCGTGGCCGGACCGCACCGCACCGTGACCGACTGCGTCGGCGACCACGGCATCCTGTTCGAGAGGTTCTGGGAGCCGCTGGCGGTGGCGGCACTGAACAGCCCGGTGCGCGCCGGGGCCGCGTCTCTCTTGTGGCCGGTGTTACGCGAGACCTTCGGCCGGGGCGAGGCGGCCTGCCGGCCACGCATCGCCCGGACAGGACTGTCCGGAACGTTCGTGGACCCGGCGCTGGAGTTCTTGCGCCGACGCGGCGCCACGGTCCGGTTCGGCATCCGGCTCCGCGGCATCGGTTACGAACGGGGCCACGCACGCGGTTTGGACTTTGGGACGGAGACCGTGGCACTGAACGCCGACGACAGCGTGGTGCTGGCGCTGCCGCCGGCCGCCGCGGCGGGCCTGGTGCCGGATCTGACCGTCCCGGAGGAGAGCCACGCCATCGTCAATGCCCACTTCCGCTTGTCCGAGCCGGCGCACTTGCCGGCGGAACTGCCGTTCCTCGGACTGATCGGCGGCACCGCGCAATGGCTGTTCGTTCGCGGCGAGGTGGCCTCGATCACCATAAGCGCGGCCGATGACATGATTGACGAGCAGCCCGACGCCATCGCCCGGAAGACCTGGCGCGACGTCGCCGTGGCCCTCGCCCGTGACCCGGACCCGCTGCCGCGCTACCGCGTCGTCAAGGAAAAGCGCGCGACGTTCGCGCAGACGCCGGCGCAGGTGAAGCTCCGCGCCGGCACCCGCTGCCGCTTCGCCAACGTGTACCTGGCCGGCGACTGGATCGATACGGGGCTGCCCGCCACCATCGAGAGCGCGATCCGGTCCGGGCACCTGGCCGCCCGCGCCATCGAAGACACGGTACCATAGACACGCCGGCGCCCTGGGAGATCCGTGGGGCGGGTTGCACCAGAGGGTAGAGAGCAACGGATCACTCACGACGTCGACTTCACCGCTGCGATCCAGTATTCGTCCAATGCGGCAGGCGGCCGAATCGTTGACCCACCACACCAACTGCTGCATAGTGAACTCCGCCGCGGAGCCACCGCGGCGGGATCGGAGGGCTTCCTGTGGCAAAGCAACCCTTGCGAGTCATCCTGGCGCAACCGAGGGGTTTCTGCGCCGGTGTGGTGAGAGCCGTGGACATCGTGGAGCGCGCGCTCCAGATCTACGGCGCTCCGGTGTACGTGCGGCACGAGATCGTCCACAACAAGCACGTGGTCGACTTGTTGCGCGACAAGGGCGCGCGGTTTGTCGAGAGAGTCTCCGACATCCCCGAGGGCGCGGTCACCGTATTCAGCGCCCACGGCGTATCCCGCAAGGTTGAGGACGCCGCCGATGGCCGCGGCCTTCAGGTCATCGACGCCACCTGTCCCTTGGTGAGCAAGGTCCACGTCGAGGCGCAGCGTTACGCGCGGCAGGGTTACGAGGTCGTTCTCATCGGACACGCGGGGCACCCGGAAGTCGAGGGCACCATGGGGCAGGTGCCCGGCACGGTCCACCTGGTGTCCGATCTGGCCGACGTGGCGGCGCTGGCCCCCGCCGACCCGGCGAAGCTTGCCTACGTGACCCAGACCACCCTCAGCGTCGACGATACCCGCGAGATCATCGCCGCGTTGAGATCCCGGTTCCCCGGTATCCAAGGCCCCGACGTGAAGGACATCTGCTATGCGACGCAGAACCGCCAGACCGCGGTGCGGCTCCTGGCGACCGAGTCCGACGTGATCCTGGTGATCGGAGCCGACTACAGCTCGAACTCGAACCGCCTGCGCGAGATCGGCGACGAGGTCGGAACCGCCAGTCACCTGATACCGGATGCCGGGAGCCTGGACCCGGAGTGGCTGGACGGGGCGAAGACCGTGGGGATCACCGCGGGCGCTTCGGCGCCCGAAGAGCTGGTCCAGGGCTTGGTGGACCGCCTCTGCGACATGTTCGACGTCACCCTGAGCGACCTCGACGGCATCGAGGAAAACGTCACCTTCAAGCTGCCGCGAGAGCTGGGCGGAGCCCGGGAATCGGCAGTGTGACGGCCACGGGCCGGTCGCTCCTGCCCGAGACCATCCCGCCACCACACTAAAAGTTGTAGGTTGCCTGCAGCTCGACGAAACTGTCGCGACGGGTTTGGTAGTGGGTGAGATCCGCCTTGTCGACGTCGAGGATCACGACTGCCTCGATGTGCAACGACCAGTGGTCCGACAGACGACGGTTGAACTCGACCACCAGAGAGCGCGTCGAATGTTCCACGTCCCCCAGGACGCTGGCGACGAAATCCGTGCTCTGGACGTCGTTCAGCGCCAGGCGGGCGGCGAGAAAGACATCGTTGTCGAAAATGTTGGTGGCTTTTTCGCCCCGCCCGTCGTAGTTCCATTCGGCGAGCAGGCTGAGATCGGCGTCCGAGTCGAATATGCCGTTGAAGGTGTACTCGCCGCCGGCGACGAAAGCCGCGTAGTCCTGTTCCATGCCGGCCTGGTTCCGGGCGCCGGCGCGGTGAATAGCCTCGAGTTTCAACAGCCAGGACTCGATGGTGAGCTGGGCGTCCACCCCGAACTGGCGGATCTGCTCGTAGTACGGGAGCAGCAACAACTCGCCTCTCTCGTCCAGCCTCGGCGGCAAGCATGCCAGACACGGCTCCCGGCTGGTGCCGTCGAAGATGCTCACACCGAAGTCCAGGGGCCCCAGGCTGTGGCTGTAACGGGCGGCGAGATCCACGTGCCACTCCGCTGCCGCGCTCTCGTAGGAGACCTGCTCGTCGTCCACGACGAACCGGCTGCGCAGCCGGCCGGCCCGGCCCGGATAGGTGCGCTCCCGGTGGTAGGTCAGGGCGAAGAGCTCCACCACGCCGGAGTCGCCGGACCAGGTGAGATGGGCCATGGGCTGCCCCAGCTTGGCCTCTTCGTTGGGGTGCTCGATGAGGTCGATCTGGTTGACGATGTCCACCAGGTGGCGCGACTCCGCCACCCCCCAGAACACCCGGTCGGCGCCGAGCCGCAACTCCCATTCCCCGTCGCCGATCTCGCCCAGTAGCAGGAGATAGGCTTCACGCACATCGGCGTGGGTGCGGCGCGAGTCCGCGGCGTCGTAGCGGAAGAACGGCGCCACGGTGAGGCTCCTTCCCTCGGCATCCTCGACGTATAGATTCGGCTCGAAGACAAAGCCCCCGGCGTGGGACTCCTGGCCGGGATGGTCGCCGTCCTGGTAGTACCACCGGCCCTCGAGGGCCAGGCGTCCGGAGAGCTCGTGATCGGCGATCTCCACGGCGGCGGCCATGCCGGCGGCAAGGAACGCCGCCGCGATCCAGGCAACTCCGAGAGCCGCCAGCCTGCCGCGGAGGCGGCGTTCAAACCCGCCCGTGCCGCCGCCAGCCCGCAAGGAGTCGTTTCCCAGGGTTCGAGCAAGCATCAACGCGCCCGTTTCAGGCCGGTGCGGGTGAAGTCCCTCTCATTGAGCTTCGTCCGGTACTTGAAATCCGCCCACGTCAGCACCGTGCTCTTGCCCGTCAGATGATTGACCATGGTCATCTCGTGCGCCTGCCAGTAGCGATCCAGGTACTTCTGGTACTTGGCCAGCGTAAGGGTCTTCAGATGGGCGTTCTTGCGGTCGTAGTACTCGACCTTCCAGACCCGGAGCTCGTCCTTGTCCTGCCACATCACCTGGCGGCGATAACCGGATCTCTTGGTGAGCGGGAAGCGTTCGACCACCGTGCACGTGGTGTCGCCGCAAGGCTCGTCGCGCAAGTACTTGTAGGTGTATCGTTCCACTTCCGGGCTGCCCATGTCCTCGTAGGCGAACTCGCTGCCCATGAAGGAACCGGAACGATTCGACGAGCTGATGCGCTTGACCCGTTTGAGCGCCGGCAAGAAGAGCCACTGGTCGTCCGCCTTGTCCTTGTGCGCGTGTATGAGGAAAGCCGTCCCTTTGACGTCCCGCGGCTGGTCGAACACGAACAGGCTCTTGTCGCCGTCTCCGGGCGCCTCCAGAACCTTGAGCCGGCTCTGGCGCTTGCTTTCCTGCCCCTGCTTGTTGCGCAGCACCATGGTCTGGTTGGCGGTGAAATTGCCGAAACCCTTTCCCCGCTCGCGAGTTTCGCGGGCGATCCTCAGTCCCTTTTCCTCCGGGGTCTCCGACCACGCCGGCGGCGGTCCGGCCAGCGACAGCAGGAAAGCGAGACAAGCCACGGGTAAGACGGAAGCAACGTGAATCATTGTTCTCTCCTGTCAATAGTCATCAACAGAGCGGGAAGAAGCAGAAAATCGCCCACCAGCGCGAACACCAGCGTGATCGTCACCAGAAGGCCGAGGGCCCAGCTCAACTCGAAGCCGGATGACGAGAACACCAGCAGCCCCGCGCACAAAGCCGCGGTGGTGGTCCATAGCGCGTGGCCGACGGTGCGGAAGACGGTGCGCACGGCCTCCGGCGCCGGCAGGCCCTGGCGGCGGGCCTTGAGATATTCGGTCAGAAAATGAATCGTGTCGTCCACGATGATCCCGAAGGAGATCGCAACCACCACCGAGGAGGCAATGCCCACGCGACCGACGAGATAGCCCCACAGGCCGAAGCTCATGGCCGCGGGAATGAAATTGGGCAAAAGGCTCACGAGACCCAGGCGCACGCTCTTGAACACCCCGATGAGAATCAACGAGATGAGGGCCATGGCGATGATGGTGCCGCGCAGCATGCCGTGGATGTTTCGCAGGGAAAGGTGTGCGAAGACGATGCTGAGGCCGGTTGCCTCGGAGGCCAACCGAGGGGCATTCGCCTGGAGCCAGTCCTGTGCCCGGGCATCGAGCTCGCGCTGCTCCCGGGACGAGGTGCTGCTGACCACGACGGTCATGCGCGTGGCGGATTTGGCGACGTCGATGCGATCGTTGAGGTCGCTGCCGAAAGGAAGCGAGAGCTCGTAGAGCAACAGGTATTGCGCGGCGAGCTCGGCATCGTCCGGCAACCGGTAAAAGGCCGGATCGTCCCCGTGCAGGTTCTTGTTCAGCCGTTTCATGATGTCCGGAAAGGCCTGGACGTGGCTCACTTCGGGCTGGCTCCGGTACCATTCGGCGAAGGCGTCCACCGCGCGCAGATAGTCGGGATCGGTGATGCCGCCGTCGCGCTCCGCCTTGAGCGAGTATTCCAGCGTAATCAAGCTGGTCAGGTTTTCGATGACGAAGTCGGTATGACGCCGGAACTCGTAGCGTTCGTCGAAGTACTTCGTCCAGTTGTCGGTAAGCTCGTTGCGGGGAATGCCGATGGCGAGGACTACCGCCAGAAGGGTGACCAACCAGAGCAGGAGTCTGCGGCGTGCGACCACGAAGGCGCCGAAGCGGTCGAAGAAGGCCGGTTGTTCGGCGCGGACACGACGGGCGCGCAACGGCAGGATCGAAAGCATCGCCGGCAGAAGGGTCATGGAGTAGACAAAAGCACACAGGACGCCGAACGCCACGAGATTGCCCAGAAGGTGGAACGGCGGTGAATCCGAGGAATTCAGGCTGAGAAAACCGATGGCCGTGGTGATGGCGGTCAGGAATACCGGATAAGCGTTGAGGCGGAGCGATTCGGCGATGGCCGCGTTCCGGTCCAGTCCGCGGCTCATGCCCGCCAGGGTGGTGGCGACGACGTGGACCGAATGCGCCACGGCCACCGTCATGACGATGATCGGCACGCCGGAACTGGTGGGGCTCAACACCGCGCCGAGCCAGCCCGCGAACCCCATGGTGGAGCCGATGGCGAACACAAGCACGAAAACGATGGAGACGGTACCCCATATCGAGCGCAGGAGAAGGGCCGCGGCAACCACGATGATCAGGAACACGAGCGGTGTCAGGGTTTCGAGGTCATCCTTCGTGGTGTCGGCGAAGGCCCGGTCCATGACGATAAGGCCCGTGAGGTAGTAGGCGATGTCCGGATGGCTCGCCCGGGCCTTGTCGAGGACGGCGTTGAGATAGTCGGTGATCTCGACGTACGCAAGATCCGAGTCTTCCGGCAGGACGAAGTTGATCACCAACCCGCCCACGCGGCCGTCACGGGAGACCAGGCGCCCGGCGATGTCGACCGCGTTGAGAGCGATGTTCTCGACCCGCGCCACGTCGGCATCGCCCAGCGACTGCGCGTCTTCGACCAGCGGCTCGACAATCAGATCGTCGCCGCGCCCCTCGCTGTGGATGTAGTTGGTGAGGGAATTGACCCGACTGGAATGGGGCGCCTCCCATGCCGCTTCGGTGAGTTCTTCGATGGCGCCCAGCACCTGGCGGGTGAACACCGAACCCTCTCGGGGCGCTACCGCGATCAGCGCGGTATTGGATACGGTGTAGGTGCTCTCCAGGTCGTCGAAAGCGGCGAGTTGCGGGTTGCCTTCGCCGAACATGATCCGGTAGTCGTTGGTGACGCCGAGGAAGCGGGCGCCCGCCGTCATGACCAGCATGAGCAGTGTTGCGAGCGCAACCACCCACCAGCGACGGAGCAGCACGGCGGCGACGTAGCGGTCCAAAGGCACGGGAGTCATCGAGTCGTCTATACTCATCCTTCTACAAACAGCCTGCCACAGCCGAATATTGATGTGAAGACTCCAGGCGGTGGAGTAGCACAACTCGCGTGTCGGCGGCGTTTTACATTCCCTTCAAACCGTTTTGATGATACAGTAACATCTGTTCGGATAAGAGGTCTCTTTACCTGTTGCGGAATCGCCCGCGGCAGATGAACGATCAGCAGGATCGGCGGAAGTGGGTATGGCAGAGCCCGGACCTGAGAGCCGACAGCGTTGGGAGAAGGCCACCGAAGTGTTGAACGCCCCGTCAGCATATGTCGACGGCTACGCCAAGGCGCGCACCGTCGACCGCGAGGTCGCGGACAACTACATCGCCCACACCCGTATAGGCGACCCGGTCATGGACGCGGTGGTGGAAGAGATGGCGTCGTTGCCTCCGGAACAGGTCCACGAGTTCATTCGAGCGGGGATGGAGGAGGATCGCGACGGTTTGCGCAATGCGCCGCGGTCGGTGCGCGACTTCTTCATTGACGCACCGCAGCCTGACCCGGACTGGCTTGATCGCGACGCCTTCGGCCCGGGCATCCGCGCCTTTCAAAGAAACTCGGTCCTCGTCCTTTCGGCTTTCGTCACGGGCGTGCTGATTGACGGGTTTTCAACTTTGATAAGCAAGTCTTTCGTGGAAACCGGGCGCATATTCGATAACGGGGTGTGGCGGCTCAAGCAGAACAACCGTCACCAGATGGAAATATTCCTTCCCGGCGGGCTGGAACGGTACGGCGAGGGCTGGAAATTGTCGGTTCGCATCCGGTTCGTGCACGCGCAGGTCCGGCGGCTGCTGGGACAGACCGCGGAATGGGAACATGACGTCTGGGGCGTGCCGATCAGCGCCGCGCACCTGGGCTATGCGGTCGCCTGTTTCGCCGGGCGCTCCGTCGAACACTCGACGGCGCTGGGCGCCCGTTTCAGCGCGGAGGAGCGGGCCGGTTACCACGCCGTGTGGCGCTACGCGGGTTACCTCATGGGCATCCCCGAGTCGATCCTGTTCACCGACGAGAGCCACGCCCAGCACATCTACCGGATCCGCCCCCTGTGCGAGCCTCCCCCCACCATGGCGGCGGC
>JAPOQB010000683.1 GCA_026710965.1 Deltaproteobacteria bacterium
CAACGGCGAGACCATGCAGGACGGCAACACCCGGGACATGATCTTCGACATTCCCGCGACCATCGAGTCGCTGTCCGACGGCCTGACCCTGGAGCCCGGCGACATCATCAGCACGGGAACGCCCTCGGGGGTAGGCTTCGCGCGGACTCCGCCCATCTTCCTCAACGTCGGCGACAAGGTTGAAGGCGAGGTGGAGGGCATCGGCGTGCTGGAAGTGAAGATCGCGGCCGCGCGCTAGCGGCAGGCCGAGCAGGGCGACCCGCCGGTCGCCCCTACGGGATCCTTCCGGGTTGGGCGGGTGTGCCCCGGCACTGGCGTCCCAATTGGAATATGCGATAATGTAGCTGCGCTGGGGTGTTGTCTTCGGCAAGACGCGAGGGCCGCCCCGCAAGGATTGCCTGGTGGTCATCCGTATCAACGGCAAGGACAGCGAAGTGGCGCCGGACTTGAGCGTCGCCCAACTCCTGGAGGACCTGGAGATCCGGCCCGGACGCGTGGTCGTCGAGCTCAACGCCGAGGTCGTGTCCCGGGACGCGCACGGCGCCACGCAATTGAAGGAAGGCGACGAGGTGGAGATCGTCCAGTTCGTCGGCGGCGGATAGAGCCATGACCGAACCCAAACCGCAAGTCCCGGAGGCGGCATCACCCGATTCCCTGCGTCTGGCCGGGAAGGAATACCGGTCGCGGCTGATCGTGGGCACGGGCAAGTACCGCGACTTCGAGGAGACCCGCAAGGCCATCGAGATCTCGGGAGCCGAGATCGTCACGGTGGCGGTGCGACGGGTCAACATCACCGACCCGGACCAGGAGAACCTGCTCGACTACCTGGACCCCAAGAAGTTCACCATCCTCCCCAACACCGCCGGCTGCTACACGCCCGAGGAAGCCGTGCGCCCCTGCCGTCTCGCCCGGGAGGCGGGGGTCGGCAGCATGGTCAAGCTCGAGGTCATCGGCGACGACAAGACCCTCTATCCCGACACGCCCGGAACACTGGAAGCCGCGCGCCTGCTGGTGGAGGACGGCTTCACCGTGCTGCCGTACATCGCCGACGACGTGGTCACCGCCAAGAAGCTCGAAGACATGGGCTGCGCCGCGGTCATGCCCCTGGCCGCGCCCATCGGCTCGGGCCTGGGCATCCGCAATCCCTACAACATCCGCATCATCCAGGAGAACGTCTCCATCCCGGTCATCGTGGACGCCGGCGTGGGCACCGCCTCCGACGCCGCCATCGTCATGGAAATGGGCTGCGACGGGGTGCTGATGAACACCGCCATTGCCGGCGCCAAGGACCCCATTCTCATGGCCGACGCCATGAAGCAGGCGGTGGAGGCCGGCCGCAAGGCGTTCCTGGCCGGCCGCATCCCCAGGAAGCTCTACGCCACGGCCTCGAGTCCCATCGAGGGCCTGCTCCACTGACCCGGGGCCGCGAGCAGCCGCCGGGCGGCAACCCTTGAGCCGCCGGGTTCGACCTACCGCCGGACAGCAGACCCTTGAGCTCCATCGACTTCGACCTCTATCTCGTCACCGACCGCCAGGCCACGGCCGGCCGTGATCTCCCGTGGGTGCTGGAACAGGCCCTGGAGGGCGGCGTACGGGCCGTACAGCTCCGGGAGAAGGACCTGGGCGGGGGGGCGCTGCTGGAGCTGGCCCGGAACATGAAACGGCTGTGCGACCGCTACGGCGCCGAGCTCTTCATCAACGACCGCGTGGACGTGGCGCTGGCGGCGGACGCCGCCGGCGTGCACCTGGCGGCGAACTCCATGCCTTTGGCAGTCGCCCGCGGACTCCTCGGGCCGGACCGGAAGATCGGCGTTTCCACCCACTCGGCGGCGGAGGTGCGCTCGGCGGGCGAGGCGGGCGCCGACTTCGTCCTGTTCGGACCCGTCTACCCCACCAGCTCCAAGCTCGCGTTCGGCGACCCCCAGGGACCCGCCGCCCTCAAGGCCGTCACCGACGCCGCGGCCGTCCCTGTCTTCGCCATCGGCGGCATCAAGCCGCACCACATCCCCGAGATCAGGGCCCACGGCACCGCCCGAATCGCCCTCATCTCCGCCATCTCCGAAACCCCCGACCCCAAGGCCGCGGCCCGGGACATGCTGGCGGCGCTGCGGGCCTGACCGCGACTTCCCGGCCGAGCTAACTCTCCGTAGCTCCCGCGAGCGCGAAACGGGCGGAGTGCCCGATTTGAGGCTAAAGAACCCCCACCGAGCGCCGATCGTTCTTTACATGACCATTCTTGACTTTACCATCGTTTTTTGGCGTCATGTTCTGGAACGAACCGTACACGCGCCAGCAGCGCATCCGGAGATGCAATGATGGGCCTGATCGTTTCCGAAGTCTACGATGCGCTGATCGAAGCCGGGGCTTCCCCCGACCGAGCGAAGGCCGCTGCCGGCGCCGTACCACCAGCCGAGAGCATGGCGACCAAAGAAGACATGGCCAAACTCGAGGCCAACATGGGAAGACTTGAGGCCGACATGGCCAAACTCCAGGTTGACATGGCCAAACTCCAGGCCAACATGGCGAGACTCCAGGCCAACATGGCGAGACTCCAGGCCAACATGGCGAGACTTGAGGCCAACATGGCCACCAAGGAAGATGTCGCCAGACTTGAAGGCCACATCGCCAAGCTCGACATGGCCCACAGGGAGGACTTCGCCAGACTCGACGCCCGCATCGCCAAGGTCGAAACCAACATGGCCACCAAGGAAGACTTCTCAAGACTCGAGAAGCAGATCGCCGTCCTCCGTTTCGCCGTGTTCAGCTTCGGCCCGGCCATCCTGGCCTTGCTGGCCAAGCTGACCTTCTTCCCTTAGGTCGGACCAATGCAGCGTAATCCGACCAACGCTTCTCCGCTCCACATTTGAGTGTCATCCGCTGTTGGGGTATGTGTAGGGGCGGGTTTCAAACCCGCCTGTCTACCCTACATCAGTCGACGGCGCCCATGCTCACGCATGCGCCGCTATCGTCAGTAATACAATAATTCTCATAGTTTCCAACATAGTAGGAGCATCCTGCGGGCGCCAGACGACGCCTCCCACCTCACTCCGATGCGCTGCTTTTCCCTTTGTGGTGTTGACTTCAGGGTTGACTCTTGCGAGGCCCATGCTACGATGACCCTGACGGTTTTCGTTCTCTCGTTCATACCCGGAGACACACCCCATGGAACACTCTGCAAAGCTCACGGCCAAGGTCAAGCTCACCCTGACCAAGCGCACGGTAGACGCTCTTGAGCCCCAGGACAAGCCCTGGATCGCCTGGGACGACAGGCTGACCGGATTCGGTGTGCGCGTGCATCCCTCGGGCGCCAAGTCCTACGTTGTAAACTACCGCGCCGGCAACGGCGGGCGCAAGGCTCCCAACAAGAGGGTGGTGGTGGGCAGGGTCGGGCGGGTCACCCCGGACCAGGCAAGGCGGCGGGCGCAGGAGTTGCTGGGGCGCGTAGCCGCGGGCGAGGACCCCGCTGGGGAGCGGGCGGAGGCGCGTGGGCTGCCGAGGCTCGCAGAGGCGTGCGAGGAATACATGAGGTCCGGCCACGGCTGGGCTGAGAGCACCGGGCGGGGCTACCGGCGGTATGCGGCGCTGTATCTCGGCGACTGGCTCTCCCGCCCCCTCGATTCCATCACCCGCCATGACCTGGAGGGCCGCTTCCGGCTTCTCAACGAGCC
>JAPOQB010000704.1 GCA_026710965.1 Deltaproteobacteria bacterium
CATCGCCGGCACCTTCAACATCCGCGGCCCCGACGCCCTCTACGGCCGCTACTGGGGCTCCTTCGAGGACCACCGCTACCTGCACTTCAACGTCTGCTACTACGCCGCCATCGAGCACTGCATCGACGAATCGCTGGTCCGCTTCGAGGCCGGCGCCGGCGGCAGCTTCAAGAACCTCCGCGGCCTCGAGCCCGCCAAGACCTACAGCGCCCACTACATCCGCGACAAACGCTTCCGGCAGGCGCTTGAGCGCTACTTGCAGGAAGAGCGCTCCGAGACGCTGGCCCGGCAGGAGTATCTGCTGGACGGAAGCCCGTTGAAGAAGGGGGAGGGAGAGACCGGCTAACCTCAGCTACGCATTGTTGATCGCTGTTTCGGCACGCTGAAGCTGTTCCACGACCCATCCGAAATCCGGTATCTCTCCCAAGATCTTAGGCGCCGCGCCGCAGCTTCGAAGATATCTCTTCGATCCTGGTCAGGTAGGGCGAGAAAGGTTTCGGGATCTCCAGTCATGCGGCATCAGCCATGGCCCCCGCGATGCGCCGGGCGATCGGTAACGCCCAACCAGGCAGGTTTCGACCGTTTCGCAATAGATCCAGCTTTACAGGGTCGGGGAGTTGGCGAGTCAAGATCGCAACGACTTGCGCGTCCGTGGCGGCGTCCCGGCCGAGCCATCTCAAGGCCTGAACCACTGGAGCGGCAGGCCTCCCTGCCCACTGCATGACGCTCGGCCCTGCATGTCGGAAACGGACTGTTCGTCCATCGAGCTTCAGCGTCCTTGAGGGGCCATCCGTGAAGTAACTCAGTTTCGCGGGTACCGCGTTCGTGAGCCGTAGCTGATTCGCCGCCACCAAGCCATCGGGCATGACCCGAACGCCGTCCCGCCGTGCCAACGCTGCCACCGCGGCATTCAAATCAGCCGGAGCGGGTTGCTTCAGCACATTGCTGATCCGGGGCATATCGTAAAGACCGTGGCCGACGCGACGCAGCCGCCCGCCTTTAACCAGCCGTGACAAGGCTTGGTCAACGGCCTCCCGGCTCCCGACATCCAGAAAGTCCTTTGGCGTACACACCCACGTGCCCCTGCGGTATCGGGTTACCCTCTTCATAATCTTGTCGGCGGTGGTGGTCATTGGATCATACACCCAACCGTGCGGTTTCGCTTTTGTCAGAAATATATCGGATTTATCTTACCATATCAAGGCGATCACCATTACCTGCGGGAACATCTCGGCCACAACCAGTTCGTCTTCCTCCGGATCGCCTCAGGTGACGCGTACCGAGATCCGGTGCATCGCGTTGTTGAGATACCCCTTGGGATTCCACGCAACGGCGAAGGGTTGGCTGACCCCCTTGTCGTCGGCGGCCCGCGCCCAGACCTCGTAGTAGCCCTTTCGGGGAAATTCCAGCGCCGCCGACCACCGCTGCCATGCATGCCGGTTAGCGGGAAGTCCCAGATCGGCCGGCTGCCAGGTCGCCCCGAAGTCGATGGAAACGTCGACGCGTGCCACCTCGCCGTCACCCGCCCAGGCGTGGCCCGCCACCGGCAGGGTCCGTCCGGTGATGGCCAAACCCGTCCGGGGAGTCGTGATCAGGGACTTTACCGGCATGGAGCGGATGATGGTCATAGCGCTGTCCGGCACCTTCTCGCCGGGCGCCACCGGGGTTTCCGGAACACGGTAGGAGCTACCCGTCATCTTGGCCCCGTCATGCACCACGTCACGCAGCCAGATCCGCGTGAGCCACTTCTGGGAGAACGAGCCCGGCCAACCCGGGACGACCAGCCGTAGCGGCGCCCCGTTCATGGGATGCAGCGGCCCGCCGTTCATGCCGAAGGCGATGAGGTTGCCCGGGTCCATGGCCTTCTCGATGGGCACCCCGCGGGAGAGCGGCGGCTTTCCCCGCTCGCCGGACACATGGGTGTCCGCGCCGGCATGGGCGGTATAGACGACGTTGTCCTTGACTCCGGCGGCCTTCAGGACGTCGGCAAGACGGACGCCCGTCCATTCCGAACAAGCCACCGCGCCAAGGGTCCACTGGTTCCCAAGCACCCGCGGATCGAAGGACGCACGGCCGTTGCCGGCGCATTCGATGGTCAGCCGCCGCGTGACCACCTCGAAACGTTTCCTCAAATCCTCGATGCTCAGGCTCATGGCCCTGTGCACGAGACCGTCGATCCGCAGGCGCCAGGTCCGGGGGTCCATCTCCTGTGGGACGATGCCGTTGTTCCGAATAAAATGGCGGGATGTCGGCGTCACCTCCTCATCGAGGAGGTGCGGCGGCGTCTCGGCATTCAGCGGCCGACGACCAAGGACGACAAGACCATCCTTGCCCTCGATCGTCACCGGATTGGAGGCGATGGCCTCCGGAAGAAAGCCGCCCGGCATGTTGCGGTGAAAGGGAATCGCCGTACCGACCACCGCCGCCATGGCCGTAAGGCCTAACCCCTTTAGGAAACCCCGACGATCTGTGTTGTCCATAGAGCATTTCCCCGAAGAAGGTTAGCGCTGTAACAGATCATGATACAGTTCGACATGATCGCGGGTTTTCGCCACAAAGGCCTCGCCGAACTATTCGAACGGGGTCGCAGCCGCCAGGTTCAACCGACCCTGCAGAGGCGTTGCCTGCGTCGGTTGGAAGTTCTGGATCAGGCTGAAACGCTGGATGAAATCAATATGCCAGGCTTCAACCTTCATCGCCTTCACGGAGCCCCGATAAGATACCGTATCCATGTTAACAGCCCTTGGTGCATAACCTTCGCGTGGCAGGACGGTGAAGCGTTGCGGGTCGATCTCGAACAGTACCATTGAGGAGACTTCATGACGGAATTCGATGTCAAACGGCCCCTCGCCCGGCCACCGGTTCACCCGGGGGAGATACTGCGAGAGGATGTGTTTCCAGCGCTGGGATTGTCGATCAGCGAGGCGTCCAGGCGTCTTGGCGTCTCGCGTCAGCAACTGCACAGGATCCTGGCTTGCACCCATCCCATCACGGTGGAATGGGCACTGCGGATCGGGAGACTCGTGGGCAACGGTGCCGGACTCTGGCTCAGGATGCAACAGAATCACGACCTGTGGCGTACGGAGCAGGGATTGAAGGGCGAACTGGAGAAGATCACGCCAGCGGAGGCGCCACCGGCAAGAACGTGACATCCAATGACAAAAATTTGATCAATGGTCACTGACTAAATTTAGTCAATGCCCATTGACTAAATTCTCTACCACTTCGCCCGACGTCAAACGCCGTACTCGAACACCAGCTCGCCGTCCTTGGCGTCCACGCGGACGCGGCCGCCGTTCTGGAGCTGGCCGAACAGGATCTCGTCGGCCAGGGGCTTCTTGATCTCGTTGTCGATCAAGCGGGCCATGGGGCGGGCGCCGAACTGGGGGTCGTAGCCGCGCTCGGCGAGCCAGGTCCGGGCGGCGGGCTCGAGCTGGATGGTGACCTTGCGCTCGTTCAACTGGGCGTCGAGCTGGGTGATGAACTTGTCGACGACCTTCTCGATCACCGCCGGGCTCAGGGAGTTGAAGAAGATGGTGGCGTCCAGGCGGTTGCGGAACTCCGGGCTGAACATCTTCTCGACCGCTTCCTTGCCCTTGCCGACGTTGGAGTTGTGGGCGAATCCCAGGGCGGCGGCGTTCATCTCCCGGCCGCCGGCGTTGGTGGTCATGATCAGGATGATGTTGCGGAAGTCGGCCTTCTTGCCGTTGTTGTCGGTGAGGGTGGCGTGGTCCATGACCTGCAGCAGCACGTTGAACAGGTCGGGATGCGCCTTCTCGATCTCGTCCAGCAGCAGCACCGCGTAGGGGGTCTTGCGGATGGAGTCTGTGAGGAGGCCGCCCTGGTCGAAGCCCACGTATCCCGGAGGCGCGCCCAGCAGGCGCGACACCGTGTGCTTCTCCATGTACTCGCTCATGTCGAAGCGCAGGAACTCGATGCCCATGATCTGGGCCAACTGCTTGGCCGCCTCGGTCTTGCCCACCCCGGTGGGTCCCGAGAACAGGAAGCAGCCGGTGGGCTTCTCCGGCTGACCGAGACCCGAACGCGACAGCTTGATGGTGCTGGCCAAGGCGTCGATGGCCTCGTCCTGGCCGAAGACCACGAGTTTCAGGTCCCGGTCCAGGTTGCCCAGTTGCTCCTTGTCGGAGGTGGAGACGCTGCGCGGCGGAATCTTCGCCATGGTGGCGACGATCTGCTCCACGTCCTTGGGTCCGATGGTCTTCTTGCGTTTCTCCGGCGGCAGAATTCGCACCGACGCGCCCACCTCGTCGATGACGTCGATGGCCTTGTCCGGCAGAAAGCGGTCGTTGATGTGCTTGGCCGAGAGCTTGGCCGCGGTGCGCAACGCCGCCTGGCTGTAGGACACCCCGTGGTGCTTCTCGTAGTGGGGCTTGAGTCCCTGCAGGATCTTGTAGGTCTCGTCGATGCTGGGCTCCGGCACCTCGATGCGCTGGAAACGGCGCGACAGCGCCCGGTCCCGCTCGAAGTAGCTCCGGTAGTCGTGGTAGGTGGTGGAGCCGATGCACTTGAGCTCCCCGGAGGCGAGCACCGGTTTCAGGATGTTGGAAGCGTCCAGGGAACCGCCGCTGGTGGCGCCCGCGCCCACCACGGTGTGGATCTCGTCGATGAACAGGATCGCGTCGGGGTTGCCCTTGAGCGCCGTGATGATGCCCTTCAGCCGGGCCTCGAACTCGCCGCGGAACTTGGTGCCGGCCAGCACCGCCCCCATGTCCAGGGCGTAGATGCGGGTTTCGTGCAACGCCTCCGGAACCGTCTTCTCGTGGATCCGCAAAGCCAGCCCCTCGGCGATGGCGGTCTTGCCCACGCCCGGGTCGCCCACGTAGATGGGGTTGTTCTTGCGCCGCCGGCACAGCACGTGGATGGTCCGGGCGATCTCGTTGTTGCGGCCGATGAGCGGGTCCAACAGCCCCTTCTCCGCCTTCTCCACCAGTTCGGTGGTGAAGGCCTCCAGCGGATTGCGCTGGGGCCCCTGCCCGCCTTCCTCGTCCTCGTCCGCCCCGGGCGTTTGCTGCGGCTCTTCCTCCGGCAGCTTGGAGACGCCGTGGGAGATGTAGTTGATGAGATCGAAACGGCTGATCTCCTGCGCTTCCAGCAGGTAGCGCGCGTAGCACTGCTGCTCGCGGTACATCGCCACCAGCAGGTCGCACCCCTGGATCTCGGCCTTTTCCGAGGACTGGGCGTGAATGAAAGCCCGCTGGACGATGCGGTGAAAACCCAGGGTCTGCTCCGGCTCCTTGTCCAGGCCCTCGGCCAGCGTCTCCAGGCGCGTCTCGAAGAACTCCTCGAGCTCCTGCCGCAACCGGTCGAGGTCGCCGCCGCAGTTCCGGATGGCGTCGCTGGCGCTCTTGTCCTCGAGCAGCACCCACAGCAAATGCTCGACGCAAACGAATTCGTGACGCCGGCTCTTGGCCTCGTCGAACGCCGCTTTCAGCACCGCTTCCAGGTTCTTGGTAATCACGTCATTGTCCTTCGAAGCTCATTCCTCTTCGATGCTGCACTTGAGCGGATAGTCGTACTGGCGCGCCAGACTCTCCAC
>JAPOQB010000464.1 GCA_026710965.1 Deltaproteobacteria bacterium
AGCGAGATGTACTACTTCGACGGCGCCCACATCCGCGACCACGTCCACAGGATCAGCGTCCCGACCCTGGTCATGTGGGGCCGCAACTCCAACAAGGGCATCGACCCCGGCTACGATCTCTACAAGAGCATCCCCAACGCCCAGATGCACATCTTCGACAAGGCCAGCCATTTCATTTGGCTGGACCAGCCCGAGGACTTCAACGACCTGGTGACGTGGTTTCTGGGGAAGGAGTAGAATCCAGTTCATAACCGAACACCCGCCCTTCGGCTTGGCGAGTTCGTTCCCCTCGTCGCCCTGTTGATGTCGCTCCCGGCGCTCGCGACCGACGCGATGCTGCCGGCGCTGCCCGCCATCGGCGACGACCTCGGCGTGCCACGCCAAAACGACGTCCAGTTCGTCGTCACGGCTCTTTTCCTCGGCCTGGGCCTTGGTCAGATGGTGTTCGGCCCGCTGTCCGATCGCTTCGGCCGCCGGACCGCTATCCATGCCGGCCTCGTCCTGTTCATGACGGGATGCCTCATGACCGTCTTCGCACCCACCTTCGAGGTGATGATCGCGAGCCGCGTCCTGCAGGGCATCGGGGTCGCCGGACCGCGCATCGTGATCATCGCCCTGGTGCGCGATCAGTATGAAGGACGGCAAATGGCCCGTCTCATGTCCTTCGCCATAACCGTGTTCATCCTCGTTCCGGCTGTCGCTCCGGCCCTCGGACAGGGGCTCATGTGGCTGGGAGGCTGGCGCGCGATATTCGCCACGTTCTTCGCCGTCGCCGCCGTTGCCTTCGCATGGTTCGCGCTGAGGCAGCCGGAGACTCTGCCCGCCGCCCGCCGGCGACCGTTCGCGCCGCGGGCCATCGGCGCAGCCGTCCTGGAAATCGTGAGGATTCGGACCGCGCTGGGATATACCATCGCCACGGGCTGCGTGCTGGCGTCGTTCGTCGCCTACCTGAGCTCCGCCCAACAAATCTTCCAGGACGCCTACGGGACCGGCGCGCTCTTTCCGCTCTATTTCGGAGTGCTGGCCCTTAGCATCGGTTGCGCCTCGCTTATGAACGGCCGCGTCGTGTTGAAGCATGGGATGCGCCGGGTCGCGATGACCGCGACGGTGTCCATCACACTCGCCTCGGTCGTCGCGTGGCCGCTGGCCCTGGCCTTCGACGGCCTTCCTCCGTTGTGGCTGTTCATGGCCTACCTGCTGGTGGTCTTTTCGAGCGTCGGCTTCCTCTTCGGAAATCTCAATGCCCTCGCCATGGAGCCCCTGGGCCACATCGCCGGAGTGGGAGCGTCCGTGGTCGCCTCCCTCCCCACCTTCATCGCGTTGCCGCTCGGAGCGCTGGTGGGCCAAAATTTCGATGGAACCATGTACGCCCAGATCGCCGCTTACGGGGTCTTCGGAGCCGGTGCCTTCGCTGCGATGAGATGGGCCGAGGGCGGCGCGCGACGCAGCCGGGACCACGGCGCGGTTTCGGAGCAGGACGAGACAGGGCCGGACTAGGATCCGGTCGGATTTTGCGTCCTGAGCGTAGCGAAGCGAAGTCGAAGGACGCTACCTAGCGGCGGCGTTTCTTCCCGGGGCGCGGACTCAACTCCCGCTTGAGGCCGGCCGCGTCGAGCTTGGCCCGGAACAGGTAGGCCTTCACGGAGCCGTACCGGGTGTCGCTGGCAAGACGGACCGGAACCCGTGGCATCTCATCGAACACGCGCGCCATCCGGAGGAGCACCTCGCGGTCGCCGCGGTTTGGCCCGCCCCGGGGTTTCCGCTTGAATCCGGCCTTCTTTTCGATCCACATGCGGCAGTTGACCGTGGGTCCGGCGAAGGGCGAGTACCGGCCGGCCTTGACCCGTCCGTCTCCGTCCTTCTCGCCCACGAGTTCGTAGAGACGGCGTCCGTCATAGACCGGAATGCGCAGCCTGCATCCTTCGCCGGCGTCGAAACGGGAAAGCAGCGCGAGCAAGGCGCCGGCGGGGTCGAGCGCTCCCTTGAGTTGGGACGGGGACACCCGGGACTTTCTGCGGGGCTTCATGCGCACGAGCTCCGGCGTTCCCTCGTCGAAGCCAAGCTCCACCAGACGCTTCTTTCTCCAGCGCTTGCTTCGATAACCCGCCCGCACCGGCACCACCTCCCCCGAAAGAAGCGTGCCGTGGGAATACGCCGTGGTCTTGAAACGCGTGAGCGCCTTCAACGCGCCGGTGGTCTTCAAGCTCGCCCGCACGGCATACGCCGTCGTATCGAGATCATGCGCGGCGGCATCGACGTCATGCGTTGCCGCATCGAAGTTGACGACGAAACCGAGA
>JAPOQB010000718.1 GCA_026710965.1 Deltaproteobacteria bacterium
GCTGCGCCAACGTCAGTCCGCATGTGGCGCAGAACGACACCCACCGGCGTTCGGCCATTGACCGGCGCACCACCCGTCACCGTGGCTACGCGGTGAGCCAGCGCATCCGCAAACGGATCGAGGAAGGCTGGGCCAAGACCATCGGAGGCATGCGCAAACTCAAGCACCGGGGCCTAGCCAGTTCACCCTCACCTTCGCCGCCTACAACCTGGTGCGACTGCGCACCCTGGGAGTCGGAGGTTGAACATGCGTCCATGGCCTCGGTGCGTCTGCACCGCGCTCGCTGGCCTGAAATGGCCGGCGAATCAAGTTCAGCTCGATGCCCGGAAGCCGGGTTTTCCATCAATTCACTCACAAACGCTCACATACAGGCGTTTTTCCACGGCCTGCTAGGGGTCCGCACGTTTACACTAGAGCCCTTATTCTTGACCCCGCTCAAGAAACCCCCTCAGAAAGACGCGAAGTTCGTCGGAAACTTCGCGGCGCATGAGCGTCTGCCAAGTGATCTTCAATTCACTCAGACGGTCAGGTTCCAGCCGGTACACCTTTCCTTCAACCGCAAGGATTCCGGTTCCAAGAAGGTGCTCCATCATTGCGGCACCCATCGGCGTGCGACCGACAGGCCGATTGTCAATTAACGACTTGGATCGTGTAAGTTCATCAAAGCCACGTCTCCGGAAGGGGGTAAGAATGCTGGCGAAGCGCTGCACTGCCTCGATGAAGCGCGCATCAAGAATACCCGGTGTGGCGGGAACGAATTTGTATGGTGCCCACGGATGAGCCAAATCCGGCCAGTTCACCAACAGTTCGCCGGGACCCTTGACAAGAATCCTGTTCAGTGGCGTTCCCGTTTCCGGCTCGTACTTTTTCGATTCAAGGATCACATCGCCGCCGTCATCCGAATCCGTCAAGACGCGAATCTCGGAAACAGAAGTTCGCAGCACGCCACAGTCCACCCGTACCGCCGGTCCGAGATCGAAATGGACATCCCGCCACCCGAAGGAGACCTCAGGTGACGTGATATCTGCGTTTCGCAGAAACCTGGAAAATACGAGACCCTCGCCAGTACCGATCAAAGGGAATGAGATATCCGGGACGCTAGGTGTCCCAAAACCAAACGTTGCGTAGAAGTCCTCACCGCGGTCAGCTTCCATGGTGAAACTGATTTGCTGAGACACCAACTCTTTTGACAGAAGTGATTCGTACACGTAGCCCAAGTGTCCCGGCTCTGCAGAACCAGTTTCGTCGCCTTCCCGGGCAAGAAGATAGAAATGCGCCAAGAGCGGAGAGGGCCGATAGTCGTCTCCAGCGAGATAGGTTTTCAAGGTTTTCTTTACGGCGGTAGACCCATTTTTTAGTGCCCAAGCAAACAGGTAATCACGAAAGACCACATTGGCGAAGTGACGTTCATCTTTGACGAATGGGTGATCCGCCATGTTTATTGAATCTTCATATGCCTGTTGAATGCTGAGCGGGAGATTTTGTGGAAGAACAGGAGCATTCATACTGAACGAATTGCACAGAATTCGCTCGCACTGTTCATCAAAACCATAAACGCTATCCCAAGCATTCCAATTCGCCGCCGCAGCCGCAACCTCGACCGTCGAACGGAAGGCATCCAGTTGCTTCCTTTGCTCACGTTCAAGAAGGTTAGTGACCACAGTACGCAAGAACTTCCATGAAACATTCGTGTCCGTAGAGTACAGCCTAGTGCCCATATCAGACATCTGTTGCATGAGCTTGTGGTAGTTGGTGTCGTTTAAGAAGTCGGCTAACACTTCGAGGACAGGAGAATATCCCACGAACTCGCGCACAGGCGCCTCGTTCCATGAGTCAGTGCCTCCAGCGTTATCACCGAGCAACTTAAATACCGTTGAGAATAGGGAATCTCGAGCCGCTAGGAAATTAGCCCTTTGGGTTCTGTGGAACGATTGGTGTCCCCGGTCCATAGCCACTCGATCTAGGTACCTATCGATGAAAGCGTCAGACTGACTACGGCTGAAAAACTCAATCGAGTAGTGGGCAAACGTGACGTCATTCTCTTCTAGGAAAAGCGAAGTCCACAAGCAGGCCTCGGTTCTGCCGAGGAGAACGAGGCATGCTTTTGATAACTCAGACCCTGTTTCTTTGCACAACTCCTGCAAGAAGGAATCAAATCCTTGGGATGTTCTGGCACGAGCCTCATCCAATGCATCGAGTATGTAAAGAAAGGAACCTGATCGTAATCTGGCTTCTACTTCGTTGAATTTACTACGGCCAAAATGCTTCCGAGGAATTCCCGTAAAGGTCCCGTCTCCGAGAGTGAATTGCGACAGGTCCCACAAGGGTGCCTCAAGCTTGTGTGCAAGAGCGCAAGCGACTGTGCTCTTTCCCACGGCCGCCGATGCGGAGATTAGCACTACAGACGGCGTTTTCCCCTTGATAGGCTCTCGTTCCACTCGAAACGTAGGGGCGACAAAACGCTCGTTCTCATCTAACTCGTAGCGGAAATGCGGAGAACTAGTGTCTAATGGAAACGAGGACGGTCCTCCACATACTGAAAAAGAAGAGAGAAGTTCATCGAACTCCACTGTTTTATCGCTCATATCTTGATCTTATCCTTTCGCCGCGAACCGCCTGAACCGGCTGTCAGTCGGTTTAGTCGCATTTTCGGCGGTGCTCGTCTCGTGAGGCGGTATGACAGAAACACCGTTGCGGCTGTACTGTTTCGTAGTCGTTGAGGATGGATTCTCCAATGATAGCCAAGACTCGTGTTCTGTGTACGCGTAGCCGAACTCGACGGCTACGGGTTTCCTATCTCCCCGCTATATTGTAGGCACGCTACGCTGCTGCTTCCCGGTGCGATGGCGAGCGAGTTACAACATGCTCGACTGTTGGATGGGCCAACGCTTTTATATCAACAGTCGGATTATGCCGGGAATTTCGAGCTCTGTCCATGGAAGGGCTAACCTATGAGGGGTCCGGGGTTCTGGGACAGGATGGCATGGCCCATGATGAGATCCTTGGCGGCCCAGGCGGAACCTGACCGCGGTGCGTCTTGCGACACGCCGATCCGGAAGAACGTGAACTGGTAGCGGAAGTTCCGCACGGGCTCTTCAACGGTGCGCAGGTGGCCGGTGAACTACCAACCTTCGGTCTTGTAGCGGTCCCGGGCCCAGTGGTCCTGCGGAAACGACCAGACGTAGCCGGGTTGAGCCGGGGGCCAAGTATGAGCGGCGGGACCGGTACCCAGTGTGACGGCGAGCGCCATAAGGGTGCCTGCGGCGATTGGGACGAGGCCTGCACTCTCCTCACGCATCCGCATGACACAGTTCATTGGCCGGCGTCCGGCTAGCCCTGAACGCCGGATACAGGCTCGCCAGCACCGCCGCGCACACGATGGCCAGCGCTTCGCCTGCCAGCGGGAGCCAGGGCCAGGTCCACTCGATGCTCCAGCCGAAGTAGCTCTTCTGGATGACGAAGATCAGGATCATGCCGAGGGCGACGCCGCCGGCGTAGCCCATGGCCAGGCCCAGGAAGGCCATGGCGGTGCCCTTGCTGACGAACAGCAGGAACACTTGGCGGCGGTAGGCGCCCAGGGTGCGGTAGAGGGCGATCTCGCTGGCCTTCTCCTGGGCCACCACCAGGAGCGTCAGGGTGATGGCGCAGGCGGCGATGATGAGACTCATGACCTGGAGTATCCGCGTTACCGCGAAGGTCTGGTCGAAGACGTGGAGCACGTCGTCCTTTAGGCGCTGGTTGCTGCGGACCCTGAGCGAACTTCGCGGGTGCCGGCTCTCGATGGCGGCGGCAACGGCTTCGGCATCGGCGCCGGGCTTCAGGTGAAGGGCGATGCTGGTGAGGGGGCCGGCCCCGAGTTTTTCCGCCATCAGGCTGAGGTCCAGGGTGACCGAGCCGCCTTCCGTGTAGTCGCGGTAGATGCCGGACACGGGCAGCCGCACCGGTCCCTCCGGACCCTCTATCTCCACCCGGTCCCCCACCTTCAACGACGCGCTCCGGGACAACGGCTCGCCGATGAGGACGCCGCGGTCCCGCACCGCCCTTCCCACGGCATCGCCGCCGGAGAGCAGCCCCAGGCGCCGCTGCTCCGCAGGTCGGCTCAGGTCGACCCCCACTACCGCCACGCGCCGGCCGCCTACGGGCAGGAACAGGCGGCGTAGAGGATCGACGCCTGCCACCTCGGACTCCCGGGCCAGCCGTTCCACCAGCGGCGCGCTCAGCGTGGCGCCCGGCCCTGGCTGGGCGGCGACGGTGGCGGTGACGTAGACGTCGGCGCGCAAGGAGCGGTCCACCCAACGCACCAGGGTTTCGCGGAAGCTCTCCACCAACAGCGTGATGCCCACCAGCAGGCACACGGCCATGGCCAGGGACGATACCGAGAAGGAGGTGTTGGCGAGCGTGGCCCCGAGACTCCGGATGCCGTAGCGGAAACCGAAGTCCGGTACCCGCACCCGTGCGGTCAGGCGCTGTACCAGCCAGGGCGCGAGCAGCGGCAGGCACAGCATCATGGCGGTGGCCAGGATGAAACCCGACGGCCGCCAACGCCAACCCGCGAGCCAGTACCAAGCCAGGACGCCGGCCACCAGCACGAGGCCGCAACGGAAGAGCACGCGGGCGGCGGCGATCCCGGCGGACTGCGTCGGGAAGGTATCCAGCAGCGTCCGGGTGTCCCGGCGCCACACGTCGAGAGCGGGGAGCAGCGTGCCGCTCAGGGCTCCCCCCAGGCCCGCGAACACCGCTAGCGCCAGAGTGCCGCCCGAGACCTCCAGCGACTCGATCTCCTGGAGCATGTAGACGTTGGTCAGGGTGGAGCTCACCGCGTCCAGGTTCCAGATGGCGGTCCAGTAGCCGGCGAATATGCCGATGACCACTCCCATGACCCCCAACAGCGCCGCCTCCCCCAGGATGAGCGCCAGCACCTGGGCGGGGGTGGAGCCCAGGGACCGCAGCACCCCGAACTCCCTCCTTTGCCACACCAGACAAGCGCGCATGCTGCTGAACACCAGGAACGTGCCCACCAGGAGACTGACCATGCTCAGGGCGGTGAGGTTCAAGCGGAAGGCGCCGAGTAGCTGCTGCGCCTGGCCGGTGCGCTCGGACGGGGTGACGGCGTCCACGCGGCCGCCGAGGCCGCTCTCGATGCGCTCCGCCAGCGCCGCGAGGTCCACGCCCTCCGCGGCCGTGACGCCGATGCGATGGAGGGTCCCGGCGCCACCGAACAGGGATTGGGCCTCGGCGATGTCCGTCACCAGGGCCCGGCGGCCCCCGGAGGCCCCCCAGCGCTGGAAGTCTATGAACGCCCCGACCCGGAGCGTGCGCGCACCGGCGCCGTCACGGACCTGGAACTGGTCACCCACGGCCCAGCCCATGGCCTTCGCCAGTTCCGGGGTCGCCGCCACCCAACCGCGCCGGCGCATGGCCGCCCCGGTCTCCGCTTCCGGCGGGAGCCCCGAGAGCGCCTCCCGGAAGTCCTGGGCGGGCGCCAGCAGGTCGACTCCCAGCAGCCGCACGAAGGTCTCGGACTTTCCTTCCACCGCCACCGTGGTCTCGAAGACGGGCCAGGCCGCGGCCACCCCCGGCGTGCCCCGGACCCGCGGGAAGAACTCGTCCGGCAAGGTCCCGCCCTTGCCGGTGACGACGACGTCGGCGGCGCCGCCGATGGTGCGGACCCCCGCGGCGAACGAGGCGATGGCGCTCTGGTTGAGGATGCGGATGCTGATGACCGAGGCCACCCCCAGGGCCACGCCCAGGACGGTCAGGCCGTAGAGCACCGGATTGGTGCGCCAGTGCGCGGACACCGTCCTGTAGAAGTAGCGCAGCATCGTCCGAGGCTCACCGTGCGGTGTCGGACTCCGGATCCAGGATCCCGCTGTGGAGCCGCAGGGTGTCGTCGGCCAGGGCGGCCAGCTCACGGCTGTGGGTGGCGTAGATCAGCGTCGCCCCCTCCTCCGCCACCATCCGCAGCATCAGCTCCATGACCACTTGGCCGCTGGCGTCATCCAGGCTTCCGGTGGGCTCGTCCGCCAGCAGCAGGCGGGGCCGCCGCAGCAAGGCCCGGCAGATGGCCACCCGCTGCATCTCGCCGCCGCTGAGCCCGGCCACCGGATCGTCGGCCCGATCCGGCAACCCGACCCGTTCCAGCAGCGCCTCCACCCGTGCCCGGAAGGTGCGTTCCCGAGCGCCGGCAATGAGCTCCGGCAGGGCCACGTTGTCGCGCACCGTCAGATGAGGAAGGAGGTGGAAGAGCTGGAAGACGAAACCGATCTCTCGGCGGCGGAGCCGGGTGCGGGCGGTCTCGTTGAGCGCTTCGAGGGGCGTGCCCCGGACCGCCACCGATCCGCGCGTAGGCACGTCGATGCCTGCGGCCAGATGCAGCAGCGTGGACTTGCCGCTGCCGCTGCGGCCGACGATGGCCGCGGTCGTGCCCGAGGCGATCTCGAAGGAGACGTCGCGCAACGCGTAACGCTCCGCCGAGCCGACCCCGTCGTACACCTTCGACACACCCACGAACGTAAGCGCGGTCTGTACCATTCACATCCGTTCCTGGAGGAAATACCTATCGCGCCGAGCCCTTCGACCGGCCTGTCCCGAGCTTGTCGACAGGCTCGGGTGCGGGCCGGGGAAAGGAAGCCGAACGGCGTCAAGCGCTTGTCTCACGCGGCGCCGAGGACGGCACGCAGCCCCTCTTCCAGCGACCCATGGCGAAAGACATACCCGGAATCCAGCAGGCTGGCCGGCTTCACCCGGGTGCTTCCCAGCAGCA
>JAPOQB010000721.1 GCA_026710965.1 Deltaproteobacteria bacterium
AGAATCTTCGCTGCCAGACCTGCGCTCGCGGCGACACGGCTGCACATGCCCGGAGAACCGCCCGCGATCCACGGCTTCGACCCTGTATGCTATGACCTCCCTCTCCCGCTCAAGCGCCGCTCGGGCTAACCCTTTGATATTGAGCGTCTTTTGTCTCCCCTCGCCGATCTCCCGCAATGCGGCTCCATCTCTACGGCGGAGCCGTTATTCCTTCACACCTGCCGCAGTTGACTGCCTGTCGCGCCTTGTCTGCGTCCAGGTGCGCAGGTCGAGCCCCTCCGACCCCTTCATGCCATGGAAAAGGTGTATGCTCTCTGTAAGACGGGCGTGTACCGGTCGTGTACCGGTGCGAACACATGCCTACGATTTCAGGAACTTGGCGGCGCGAGGGTGCGACGCAAACTCCGACGCAAGGCCATTCACCAGGCTGGAATCCTCCTAGCGTATTTCCTACGGGCAATCCGGGCGGTCGCGCACGGGACGGACCAAGGGCGGCTTTTCCATGACAGCCCAGGCGTGACAAGGCTGCACAGACGAGGCGTGGTCGCAGGCTTGCATGCTCAAGGCCATGAACCCCGCCCCGTGAGCGCCCTCGTGCGCTGGAGTACGGAGCATACGGACCGATGCTCTGGAGAATCCGCTGCCGGGGTCGCGGTTCCAGGGAGAACCCAACCGGGCACACGAACGACAGGCTGCGCACGGGCGTGAACGGTGACGGGCCGCCTAGCCCGGGAGCGGGAGGGGCGGGGGTGGAATCCCCCAGCCCATTTCGGTGGCGATACCGGGGTTTGCCGGATCGATCTGCGATGGGTTTCTCCGGCCCGGGAGAGCCTCGTGCCGGCCGCAAGGAGGGAAAGGTGTCTACAGTTCGAGGTCCATGTCGATCGACTTTACTTCCGGATCGAGCGTCGTTTCCTGGACGGGTTCGCGGTCCGGCCCGCGCGAACGGTCTTCTTCGGGTTCGACTTCCCGATCCGTTTCCCAGGATTCGAGACCGTCCGCATCCCGTCCGGCGCTCCTTGCCGGCGATTTCAGATCGTCGTCCCAGTCGAGTTCATGCCACGGTTGATGCCCACCCCCGTGCCCCGCGTCCGGCTGAAGCTCGGTTTCGTGCTCGCGATCGATGCGGTCCACGTGGCCGGTGTCCCGCTCCTCGGGCGGTTCGAGGCCCAACTCCACCTCGCGCGCGGCCTCTTTGGCGACTCCATCCAGCGCCGAGATCCGCTCTCCGGTCGCTCTCTCCAGCTGTTCGGAGAGCTTCCTGGCATCGTCTGTGACCAGTTCGGCATGGTCCCGGGCCCGGCTGATTGCGACATAGAACGCCTTCTGGTTGGTCAGATTCGGATTGCCGGCGGGCATTGCGGCCACGATCCGGTCCACCGTCCTTCCCTGAAAAGAGTGCACCGTGGCCGCCCAGGCCCGGTCCATGTGGCGGAGTTGCGGATCATCTTCGTCCAGTCCGGCGGTCTTTCCGTTCTCCAGGCGGAACCGGACTCCCTTCTTTTCGATGGATTCCACCACCGCCGCCTCCCCATTCACGAGTTCCGAGCCCGGATCGTTGCGCGTCCAACGGATCCGGTCGCCTGCCCGAAGCTCCATCTCCTCGCTCCTGTAGACCTCGACGCCGCCCTTGGCGGCCGCAATCTGGTACGGCCGCCAGGCCATAAGATCGCCATCACCGCCGTCCAGCCAGACCGTGTTGCGGTCGTAGTCCACCCGCGCGACCTCGCGCTCGTCTCCCTTCTCAACCCCGAGCGTCTTGTACTGCCGGTTGAAAATCACCGTGTCGCCGGCCAAGTAGTTCGAGGCCCGGGCCATCTCCGCCCGGGTGAGGCCCCTCGACACCAGCTTCTTGCCCCGGCGGGCAGGACCCGAGACCGCGCCTTCCGCGATCAGATTCTCGCGGATCCTTGTGTTGATCTCGTCCCGTAGCGCCCGAGTCGGCGCGATTACTCCGGCCGCAGGGCGTTCTTCCACAGACAGTGAAAGCCACCGGGCCGCCGCCTCGGCGCCGATGTCCTCCCGTTCCACCTGCACAATCCGGTCGCCGAGCTTCTCGAACGCGGTCCTGACTTCACCGGTCAAGCCCGCCCGAACCGCTTCCTTGAGATCCATGTCGCGCTGGCGAAGGATCTCGTCCATCACCGCGGTCTGCATCCCCGCGCGCCGAAGTTGCTCGAAGGGCTTGCCTGCCTCCACCGCCCCGAGCTGCTTCTCGTCTCCCACCAGCACCACCCGCGGAACCCGCAACGTGGTCGCCGCCTTGAGGAGACCCTTCATCTGCTCGCTCGATGCGAGCGAAGACTCGTCCACCACAAGGACCGTCTTCGAGAACGACGCGCGCAACTGGCGAAGTCCCTTCACCGTGCCCCGGCCCTCGATGATTCCCGCATTGCGGGCGAGGAACCGTTGCAGCGTCTCCGACTCGATCCCGGACTCCTGGGAGAGCGTGCGCGCCGCAGATGCCGAAGGCGCCAGGCCCACCGCCCGGTAGTCGCGGCTCTCGCCCAGAGTCCGCAGGCGCTTCAGCATCGTCGTCTTGCCCGTCCCCGCATAGCCCTGCACTCCGACCACACGGTCCTTCGACGCCAGCACCATCTTGACCGCTTCCTTCTGTCCCTCGTTGAGACGTCCTCCGTGGAGCTTCGTCTCCGCGATCCAGCGCCTCATCATGGGTTTCCCCGAGCCCTGGCCCGCGTGCATCAGCGCAATCGCCTCGGACTCCCGCCCAATTGCCGCATCCGTGGTCCAGTGCCTGCCGTGGTCGAGACCCCTGGCCGCGTGCAGTCCGCCCTCCCGTTCGAGTTCCGAGACGGCGCGCTCCGCCGCCTCCACCGTGACCGCGCCCGGCTCCCGGGCCAGCGTCGCGGCCAGAAGATCTCCATGGCCGAACACCGCCTGGCGTTCCGAAAGGTGCTCCACCGCCCAGGTGGCCGCCTCCGCCGCGCCCTGTCCCCGGTCCGTGAACAGGTCCGGCTCCGGGAGCTCCCGCTCCGCCCGGCGCGCCTTTGCCCGCACCGTCTCTGCCGAAAATCCCATCTCCGCGGCCTGGCGCTCCCAGGACCGGCGCAACTCGCCCCTTTCCACGTCGCGCTTCGCCGCCCGCGTCATCAGCGTGGCCCGCGCCGCGAGGTGCGGGTTGTCTCCCGTCCTGCCCAGGCCATGCTCTTTCATCGCCGCCTCGATCTCCGACCGGCGCGTTGAGAACTCCTCGATCACCTCCCGCGATACCCCCGCGACCTCGAACCGCCCGTCCGGGTGCGTCTTCTCTATCCCGTAACCGAGATCCTGAAGCCCTTGCGCCAGCTCCGCCCGGTAGATGGCTCCGATCGTCATCTTGCCCTTGAAGAGCCCGTCGTCCACCATCGTGCGCCACTTTTGGTCTTCGCCCTGGACCATGTTGGCGATCACCGCATGAGTATGGAGCTGGGGGTCCAGGTTCCGGGAGGTGTCG